>NZ_JBYVJW010000013.1:0-122921 GCF_058147165.1 Polaribacter sp. 2305UL8-11
TGTCCTGTTCAAATTAACTTTGGGAATATAACAAATCTTGATGTAAAAATTACCAACCATTTTTTGCCACATTACCATAAAATTATGATTGACGGAAGAAAAAGAAATAATATTAAAGTAGATTTATTTGTAGAAATTGTACAAAAACCACATCAAAGAACTGGAGAATTAACAACAGGAGAAGTCTCAAAAATACTTACAAAATCTCCCAATCATCCTTATGGAATAAAAGTCCAATTAAAATCTGGTTTGGTAGGTAGAGTTAAAAATATAATTGAATAGTGCTACTTTAAAGGAATTTTAATTTCGTACAACTTTCTGCTTTTATTGTTTAGTTTGTTTTCTCTTAACCAAGCATTATGTATTTTTAACTCCTTGTAAGTAATCCCATATTTTTTTGCAAAAGCTGCAATATTGCTAATTACAGTATCTACTTTTACAATTTTTGTTTTTGGGAGTGTGTATAAATCGTCTTTATCATAAACAAAACCATATTTTTTTGGGTTAGAAATAACTTCTTTTAAAGCAATTATTCTAAATATATATCTTTCTGTTTCGTCTGGTAAAAGTGCATCATAATAATTATTTACTTGTTGTGTTTCCAGTCTTTTAGAAACACCATAATTACCAGCATTGTAGGCAGCAGCAGCTAAGGTCCAAGAACCTAAACGTTCTTTAGATTTTTTTAAATATTCTGCAGCGACTTTTGTAGATTTTTCTATATTATATCTTTCGTCTACATTTTTATTTATTTCTAAACCATATTCTTTTCCAGTGGTTTTCATAAAATGCCACATTCCTGCAGCACCAGCAGAAGATGTTTCATCTATAAAAGCACTTTCTGCCAGTGCTAAAAACTTAAAATCATCTGGTAAACCATATTTTTTTAGTAATGGTTCTAAAATGGGAAAATATTTATTTGCTCTTTTAATTAGAAGTAAACCATTAGATTGCCAATACGTATTTACAAGCAGCTCTCTGTCCATTCTTTCTCTAATATCTGGTTTTTCTAAAGGCACTCTTTCTCCTGCTAAGTTTAAGTTTTTTGGGAGTTTTATTGCTTTTATTTTATAAGTTTCATGAGTACTTATTTCTGGATCAGATGTATTTTTATCTATAGCATTTATAAATATTAAGGTGATAAATATAACAGATAAAATAGATAGAAAGCGTAAAGATTTATTCATAGTAACGATTTTATACCATAAAAATAGGAAATCGTTAGTGGTTTAACAAGTTAAAACGTCATCAATTATTTTAGATATTTTTTTTGCCTTATTTAAAATCATTACATGTGTACCACCTTCAATTTTTATTGGGTCTTTTATGTTTTTTATAGGAAATACATTGTCTTTTGTACCATGTATATGAACAATATCTTTTAAAGGGTTTATTTGTTCCCATTTTAGAATATTAAATATTGACCATTTTATGTATTTCTCACTTCTTACAGATAAGTATTTTTTATAAAGTGCAGCTCTTTTTTTTAAAGATTTTCCTAAAAAATATTGAGCATATTCTTCAAAATTGGCAACTACTTTTGTGGGGAAAAGTTTATAAATTTTAGTAAACTTTGCCATTTTAAACCTCTTAGGTAATTCTTTTTGGTTTTTAACACTAGAAATAATAATTACTTTTTTAGGATTTACAAATTTCGCCATTTCTTGTACCATTATTCCACCAAAAGAAACACCTATTAAAACTGGGTTTTCTTTTTTAATTTCATCACTTAACCTACATGCATAGTTGTCTATATCTTCTTCTAAGGCAAGAGGCTTTATCCATCTTAAATAATGCAGCTCATATTTATCTTCGTCAAGCTTTAAGTTTTCGAAAATTTCTGGACCAGCTGCTAAACCAGGTACAAAGTAAATAGGGGTTTTTGTCATTATTCAATAATTTTATTGTCTATTAATACATTTTCTATGGCTTCGTAAGCAAAAGCCAATTCTTCTGGGACATTTTTCCAGAGTTTAATTTCAATTAGCTTATCATTATAAGTTATAAATGTGCTTGGATAATCCATTAAAGATTTATCTACATAACTATCAAGATATGTACCAAAAGAAGTTTTATTAAACATTTCTTTAATCTTTTTTAACTGACTTTCAGAAATCATAAATTTTTGCTTTCCAGAGACTAAAACATTTTTAATACCATTAAAAAGTACTGTACCATCTTTGTATAAAGTAATGTCGTATACTGGGCAATCTCCAGAACAATTTGTTTTGCTTATAGAAACAAATGTGTTTTCTGCGTTTTTTTTAATTTCTGTAACAATCTTATCATCTTTAATAGAAATAGAAGAAAAAATGTTTGCAGTTTTTAATCGCTCAATCCAAAAATCTTTTTTATTTGTAGGTACTTTTATTTCTGCTACTTTTAATGTGTTTTTATTTATAATTAAATTACTCCAAATCAGACCGCTATTTTCTATTAAAGACTTGGCATCTTCTTTATTTCTCGGGTTTTTTAAAGTAACTATTAATGTAATGAAGCTTCTTTTTTTAAAGGAATTTTATCTACTGTTTTAATACTTTCTTTTGTTAGCGTTTCTTCCTTATTTTTAGAGTCTTTTTGTTTTATATTTTTTTTTGGTTGACTGCAACTCAATGCCAAAAAAACAATAAGTAATGAAAAGTATTTCATAATGTTTTAATTTTAGATAACAATTTTATCTTTCACAAAATCAAATCTAACCAAACCATCTTCATCAATTTCTGTGAGTTTAATTTTGTGCAAAGTATTTACTAATTCTGGATTCCAAGGGGTTTTAACTTTTACATAATTTTCTGTAAATCCGTTTATATATCCTTCCTTATTTTCGTTTTCGAATAATACAGTAAGTGTATTTCCTAATTGACTTTCATAAAAAGAGCGCCTTTTTTTAGCAGACAAACCTCTTAGCATTTTGCTGCGTTTTGCACGTACTTTTTTAGGAACAATTCCCTCCATTTCTGCAGCTTCTGTGTTTGGTCTTTCAGAATACGTAAAAACATGTAAATAGGAAATATCTAGCTCATTTAAATAATTGTAAGTTTCTAAAAATAGCTCATCAGTTTCTCCAGGAAAACCTACAATAACATCTACACCAATACAAGCATTGGGCATTGTTTCTTTTATTTTAGAAACTCTATCTGTATAGGTTTTACGTAAATATCTACGTTTCATTTTCTTAAGTAGTGCATCACTTCCAGATTGGAGTGGAATATGAAAATGAGGGACAAAAGAATTTGATTTTGATACAAAATGTATGGTTTCATCTTTTAATAAATTGGGTTCTATAGAAGATATTCTTAAACGATGTATTCCATCAACTTTATCCAGTTCTTTAACCAATTCTAAAAAAGTATGTTCGTGCTTTTTGTTACCAAATTCACCTTTTCCATAATCACCAATATTAACACCTGTTAAAACAATTTCTTTAATGCCTTTGGATGATATTTCTTTGGCGTTTTCCAAAACATTCTCTAAAGTGTCACTTCTAGAAATTCCACGTGCTAAAGGAATTGTACAATAAGTGCATTTATAATCGCAACCATCTTGTACCTTTAAAAAAGCACGAGTTCTATCTCCTATAGAATAAGAACCTACATAAAAATCGGCATCAGAAATTTCACAAGAGTGTACTTCACCAACATTGTTCTTGGTCAAATCGTTAATATAACTAGTTACATTAAACTTTTCTGTAGCTCCTAAAACTAAATCAACTCCATCTACAGCAGCTAATTCTTCTGGTTTTAATTGCGCATAGCAACCAACTGCTATTAAAAAAGCATCATCATTCTTTTTTAACGCATTCTTTACGATTGTTTTAAATCGTTTGTCTGCATTATCTGTAACAGAACAGGTATTAATAACGTATACATCTGCTTTTTGTTCAAAGTTTACACGTTTAAAACCTTCATTCACAAAATTTCGAGCAATTGTAGAAGTTTCTGAGAAGTTTAATTTACATCCTAAAGTGTAAAAAGCAACTTTTTTTTCTGCATTCATTCACGTACATTTAAGAATTACAAATTTACAATATTATTGATGATTTTTGATACAGAAAGACTAATAGTTAGAAAGCTAATTTTAGACGATTTAGAAGCTTTTCATAAATTAGAAAGTAACCCAATGGTTTTAAGGTATGCAACAGGAAATCCAAAGAGTTACATAGAAAATAAGGAAGAAATTAAAACCCTAATTTCAAAATATGCCAAACCGAATAATAATTTTTGGATTTATGCAATAGTAACAAAAGCAAATTCTACATTTGTAGGAACTGTTGCAATTGTAAAAGATGGTATTGATGACGAAATTGGATATCGATTTTTAGAAAAATACTGGGGTTTGGGATATGGTTCAGAAATTTGTAAAGGACTAATTTCTTATTGTAGAGAAATAGGAATAAAAAAAGTGATAGCTTACGTAGTTGACGTTAATATTGCATCAAAAAAGATTTTAGAAAAGTTAAATTTTGAAAAAGTTGAAAATTTTATTAGTGATGATATTCAATTACCAGAAACCAAATACAAATTAGAGTTATGATTGTAACAAGTTTAAAAACACCATATTATGCTGTCATTTTTTCAACTATAGTTTCTGATAATTTGGAAGGTTATTCTAAAACCGCAGAAGAAATGGAACAATTAGCAAAACTTCAAAAAGGATTTTTAGGAATAGAGTCTGCAAGAAGCGACATTGGTATTACAGTTTCTTATTGGCAAACTTTAGATGATATTGTTGCTTGGAAAAACAATTTAGAGCATACCAAAGCTCGAAATTTAGGTAGAGAAAAATGGTATAAACAATACCAACTCAGAATTTGTAAAGTAGAACGCGAGTATGGTTTTGAATTGTAATTTATTTAGTTACTAACCCTTTAATTTTTTCACCCAATTTCTTTTTAATATTTATTGGATAAGAACGTTTGCCATGAAAAACATCAGCCATAGCTTCACTAAAACTTTGACCGTATTTTTTTAAAACTAAATTTCTAACTTTTGCTTGTTCGTAAAACCATTTAGATAACCAAATTCCAGTTTTTAATTCTGGTAACAATTTTTTATTAATCTTTTGCAAGTACAATTCTTTTGCTTGCATATAAGCACCATTACTTTCTGCAATAGCTTCAGCAGCTAAAAGACCACTGTAAATTGCATTAGAAATTCCTTCTGCAGTAATAGGATCTGCAAATCCTGCAGCATCACCAATTAAAAAAGTTCTATTCTGAACAAAACCATCTGTACGTGGTGCAATAGGAATTTGAAATCCGTGTTGAGATTCTTTTAAAATTGTAGTAATATTTAGAGTTTTTAAATATTTTTGATAATACTCTTTTAAATTTATTTTAGATCTTTTGGTAGATGCTACACCAACAGATAAATGGTTTTTCTTTGGAAAATTCCAAGCATAGCCAAAAGGAATGGCATCCATATCAAAACGTACTACATCTTTTAACCGATTAAAATCTTCTTCTGGCACTTCTATTTCATATTCTAAAGCAGGAATTAATTTTCTGGTATCTTCTTTCCATCCAGCCATTTTAGCTGTGGGGCTCAAAGCACCATCTGCAGCAATCACAAAATTTGCAGTAATTTCAGTTTTAGAAGTAGTTAATTTTACCACATCATTATTAAAAGTAAGCTCTTTTAATTTGTTATCTTCTAATAAAGTTACACCTAATTCTTTGGCTTTTTCTACAATTAAATTATCAAAAGCATCACGCATAATCATAGTAATTGTTGGCTCTTCTCTAACTGTTTTAAAATGCAAAGAATCTCCTAAAAAAACATCTACTGTATAAAATTCTCTTTCTACAACACTAGCTATATCAAAAGGCAAATCTTTACGTCCTCTAAAAACAAAACCACCACCACAAGTTTTGTAACGTGGTAAAGTTTCTTTTTCTATAATTACAGTTTTTAAACCTTTTTTTGCTGAATGAAAAGCAGCAGAAGATCCAGAAGGACCACTACCAATAATTGCTACATCAAAATGTTTCATAGTTGTTTATTTTTTGCGAATATAATTAATCTAACCAGTTAATTTTTGCAGAAATTGGAAAATGATCAGAATATTTTTTAGAAATAGTTTTGTATTGGTTTATTGTTGCAGATTCATCTGTAAGGATAAAATCTATTCTCATAGGAAACCAATAATTAAAGGTTTTAGAAAACCCTTGCCCAGCTTCTAAAAATGCATCTTTTTTATTTTTTGATATTTGTTTGTATACCCAAGAATAGGCAGTATTGTTAAAATCGCCACAGATAATTTTTTTTCCTGTCCATTTTTTTTCATGGGCTACAAAAAACTCAGTTTGTTCAGCTTGCATTTTAAAACGCTCTTTAAGTGTTTTTATTAATTTTTCTGAACTTTCTTTACCAAAATTTTCTTTTTCGGGTGATAAGCTTAAAGATTGTAAATGCAAATTGTAAACTCTAATTGTATCTTTTTTACGGACTACATCAACAAAAATAATTTCGTTAGACGTATTGTCAAATTCTAAAAATCCACGATTTACTATAGGAAATTTAGAGTAAATTGCTATCCCAAATCGACCTCTTTCATATTTTTTCTTGAGATATTTATAAGGAAAGTCTAAAGTATATTTTGGCAATGTCATGTTTTCTTGAACTGCTAAAATATCTGGATCATTATCTTTTACAAAAGAAGTTATTTTTTCATCTATGTTTTCTTCTTTAGTCCATTTCCAGTGATTAAACATTCTCACATTATAACTCATTACCTTAATATCATCATTTAAAGGAGTATTTTTTTTAGAAATTTTATAAAAAGAAGTAGAGAAAAAGCTACCAATAACCAGTACAAGTGCAGATATTAAGAAATGCTTTTTTAATTTAATTAACCAATAAACAAGAAATAGCGAGTTTAAAATTAATAAAAAGGGTACAAAAAGACTTAAAATAGCAAAAAGAGGAAATTTTTTTGGAGAAATATAGGGTAGTAGGTAAGATAGCAATAATAAAAATGCAGCTAAGGAGTTTATAAAATAAATTATTTTATCAAAAAAAGCTTTTTTTTTCATACTACTTTTTTCCTTGTTTAAATAAAAACTCTTTTTCTTCTTTAGTTAAGGTGTCATAACCAGATTTACTTATCTTATCTAAAATATGGTCTATTTGCTTTTGGTTTAATGACGTATTTGTATTTGTTTTTGTTTTTGTTTTTGTGTTTGTTTTTGGTGATTTATAGACAGTTTTTAGAGGTTTCTTTTTAGAAGTAAATAAGGACATTATTTTATCCCAAATTTTTATTTCTTTATTACTGGCTTGGTTTACATATAAAAAACCGAAAAGAGCACCACCTAAATGTGCAAAATGCCCACCAGCATTAGCACCAATTAAACCTAATATGTCTAAACCTACCCAAATTGCTGCTAAATGCCATAGTTTTATAAAACCTATAAAACGTATTTTAAATTGATAATTAGGTATGTAAGTGGTTATTCCAATAAAAATAGCAGATATTCCTGCAGAAGCACCCACTAATGGAGGGGAGCCTCCTTCAAACAAAGGAAAATAGTTATGGCTTAAAATGAATAAAAATCCGCCTAAAATAGTTCCAAAGATATAAAAGTTTAGCAACTGTTTTTGTGTAAAATATTCGATAAATAAATTACCAGTAAAATACAAAGCAATCAAATTAAATAGGATATGCAAAAAATCTGCATGCAAAAAACCATAAGTAACAATAGACCAAGGTTTGCTTAATAGAGAAGAGAAACTATATTCTAAAGCAAACCACTGTCCAATAAAATCTACTTGATTTTTATACAATCCAAAAATAACAGATAATAAAAGAGAAAGTACAAAAACACCAATATTTATAAAGATTAGTTTTTCTACAATATTTCCTGTTTTATAGCGCTGTTTTATATCGTTTACAAAACTCATTAATTGTATCTTTTAAATTGATTTTTTTTCCAATACCAAGCAATTAAAGCTCCCACTATTGCACCACCAAGATGAGCAAAATGAGCTATGTTTACTCCAAAAATAGATGACCATCCAAAAATACCAGATAAAGTTTCATAAGCTAACAATACAGGAATAAAATATTTTGCAGCAATTGGAACTGGTAAAAAAATTAATGCCATTTTTGCATTGGGGAAATTTATACCAAAAGCAGCTACAAGTCCCATTATACAACCAGATGCACCAACTCCAAATTTATTAAAAACGCTAAATAAATTATTAAAGTCTCCTTTGTTTAAAATGCTTTCCCAACCTACAACATATTTACCTTCATTTAAAGTTGATAAAATATCAGATTTGTTATATCCATTAATAACTAATTGGTCAATAATAGAATTAAATTGATAGAAATCAATAATCCAAGGTAATATTACAGCTCCTAAACCTGCTGAAAAATAGAAAAAAAGAAACTTTTTTCTCCCCCACATTTGTTCTAAAGGTGTTCCAAACATCCATAAACCAAACATATTCATAATAATATGAAGAATGAATGTTTGAGAATGCATAAACATATGCGTAAAAATTTGCCAAATTTTAAAATTATCGTTTTCAGGAAACCATAAGGCAAGACTATCATATAAATTATTACCAAGAAATTTTACTGCAATAAAAAAAATAATATTTATTATTATTAAATGCTTTATTGTTTCTGTAAGTCTATTCATTTTTAACTATTAAATAAATTATCTATTTCGTTTAACGTTAATGTTTTAAAAGTAGATTTGCCAAAAGGAGATACAGAAGGTTCTTTACAAGAAAATAAATTATTAACCAACTCTTCTTGCTCTCTTTCAGATAATTGTGTGCCTGTTTTTATAGATAATGTTTTTGCAAACGATTTTGCCATAATATCAAAATGACTAAAACTTGCAACTGGCACTTCTAAATTAATATCATTTAACAATTCTTCTAAAATAATGGTAATTTTACTCTCTGTTACAGAAACAGGAATTCCTTTTATGGTAACACTATCTTTGGTAAATTCATCAAAAGAAAAACCAGCATTTTCTAATTCTGATTTTATGGTGTAAATCATTTCTATTTCTGCAGATGAAAAAGAAATTTTTACAGGAAATAATAATTGCTGACTGTTTGCCTCTTTTACTGTAATGCTCTCTAAAAAATCTTCGTATAAAATTCTTTGATGTGCTAAAGATTGATTGATTAAAACCACACCAGATTTTATAGAACTTAATAAATATTTACGCTGAATTTGAAACGTTTTCTGTATTTTGTTTTCTTGTTGATTGTCAAACAATTCCTCTTGTTGTTGTTCTGTTTCAACAGCCACAGTAGTGTATAAAGATTCCCAACTTTCTGTTTGTTTTTTTGGTATGTAAGATGAATTTGAAGTTCTTTTTTCATCTTCTTTAAAAGGATTAAAATTTGGATCTACAGAAATTTTAGGTACTTTAGTTGTACTAGTTTTTGTGTTAAAATGATAAGGTGTATCTAAATTTGCATCTCTATTAAAATCTAAAACAGGTGCTACATTGTACTGCCCTAAGCTATGTTTTACAGTGGCTCTTAGCATTGCATACAATGCTTTTTCATTATCAAACTTTATCTCCGTTTTTGTGGGATGAATGTTAATATCTATTGAATCTTTGGGTACTTTTAAATATAAAAAATAGGAGGGATGTGAACCCTGTTCTAACAAACCATCAAAAGCACTTGTAACTGCATGGTTTAAGTAAGAACTTTTTATAAATCGATCATTCACAAAAAAGAATTGTTCTCCTCTTTTTCTTTTTGAGTATTCTGGTTTTGCAACAAAACCTTGAATAGCAACAATATCTGTTTGTTCATCTATAGGTACTAATTTTTCATTCATTTTAGCACCAAAAACTGCTACAATTCGTTGTCTAAGATTTCCATTTTTAAGATGATAAACCTCGTTGTTATTATGATGTAATAGAAAAGCAATAGTTGGATGTGCTAAAGCAACTCTTTGAAATTCATCAACAATATGTCTAGTTTCTACAGTATCAGATTTTAAGAAATTTCTTCTTGCAGGAATGTTATAAAATAAATTTTTAACAGCTAAACTTGTACCTTTTCCTGTAGAAACAAAATCTTGAGATACAATTTTACTTCCTTCAATTTTAATACAAGTTCCTAATTCTTCGTTTGCTTGTTTTGTTTTTAACTCTACATGTGCAATTGCTGCAATAGAGGCTAAAGCCTCTCCACGAAAACCTTTGGTATTTAAATTAAATAAATCTTCTGCTTTTTGAATTTTTGAAGTTGCATGACGTTCAAAAGACATTCTTGCATCTGTTGTACTCATTCCTTTACCATCATCAATTACTTGAATTAGGGTTTTGCCAGCATCTTTTAATAACAGTTTTATATTTGTTGCACCAGCATCAATAGCATTTTCTAACAATTCTTTTACCACAGAAGCAGGACGTTGTACAACTTCTCCTGCTGCAATTTGATTTGCAACGTGATCTGGTAACAATTGAATTATATCAGACATTAATTTCTTTTAAAAATAGATAAATCGAAATCGATAATATATAAGAAAATAAAAACTAAAATTGCAATGATTATTAAAAGGGTTTTATTTACACTTTTATCAGGATTTTTTAAATCATCTATAGCATCACTAAACTTACCTTTAAAACCTTTGTTTTTTCCTGCTGTTTTTCTGAACTTATCTAATTTGTGCTCAATTTTATAAGGGTTTCCTTCTCCTTGATAGTATCGAGGTTTGTAGTCAAATTGTTTGTGTGTTCTTTTTAAAAATCCCATAATTAAAATTTAATTGGTTTATATTGATAAAGAAGAAATCAATGATTATACCAATTTTTTAAGCATTTCAAATTTAAAGAAATAAAAAGGATTTCTCAAATATTGATGTTAAAAGTATTCTTAATTTTTTAAAGTATAAAAATTTTAAAAGCCAATACTTTCAGAAGTTCTATCAATATTTTTTAAAGCCGCCATTTTAATTGCAGCTACTGCACACTCAATTCCTTTGTTGCCTAATTTACCTCCAGATCTGTCTAAAGATTGCTGTTTTGTATTGTCTGTTAATACACAAAAAATAACAGGAACGTCATATTTTATATTCAAATCTACAATACCTTGTGTAACTCCTTCACAAACAAAATCAAAATGTTTTGTTTCTCCTTGAATTACGTTTCCGATAGCTATAATAGCATCTAAAGATTCTGCTTGAATCATTTTTTTGCAACCATATACCAGCTCAAAACTTCCTGGAACATCCCAAGAAATAATGTTTTCTTTAGCTGCACCACAATCTATAAGAGTATCTATTGCTCCTTGATGCAGATTTTTTGTGATTTCTGGGTTCCATTCAGAAACAACAATCCCAAACCGAAAATTCTTCGCATTTGGGATTGTTGTTTTATCGTAATAAGATAAATTGGTTGTTGCCATGTTTTTTCAATCTTCAATTTTCAGTCTTCAGTAAGTTTTTGACTGCCCACTGCTACTGTTTTACTGCCAACTTATTTTTTAGCGTATTTTGCAGCAGCAATAAATTTTTCTATATCTCTACCTTGGTCAGATTTAGAATAGTTTTCTTTAATTTTAGTAAATAAACTTTCTGCTTTATCAAATTTTTTCAAATCTAAAGCAGTTTGTCCAGCTTTAAATAAAAATAAAGGAGTTGTAAAGTCGTTATCTTTTTTATTTGCTGCTTTTTCATAATATTCTAAAGCTTGGTCTGCTTGATTAATGTCTGCAAAAGCATCGCCAATAGCACCTAAAGAAACTGGTCCTAACATTTCATCATCAGAATCAAATTTCTCTAAATATTCGATGGCTTTTTCGTAATTTTTCATCTGTAAATAAGAAACACCAGCATAATAGTTTGCTAAGTTCCCAGCTTTAGTACCACTATAAGATTCAGCAATATCTTTAAACCCATATTTACCATCTGCACCTTCTAAACCTAAGGTTAACAAAGAATCGATTCCAGAACCAGCAGTTGCAGCTTCGTTAAAATACTTTCTTGGAAAAGCCAATTCGTTAGACGCTTCTAATTCATTTGGTTCAGAAATGTATTTATTATATCCTAAGACAGCTAAGAAAATAACTACAACAGCTATTAAAGCAGTAAATAAAGTCTTGCTGTTTTTTTCAATCCATTTTTCTGATTTTGAAGCAGTTTCATCTAAAGTATTAAAAACTTCTGCAGTTGTACTGTCAGACTGATCTGCAATATTTTCTTCTTTTTGATTCTTTGGTTTATATCCTCTCTTCTTGTATGTTGCCATATTTCCTTAAAAATTAGTGGCAGCAAAAATAGTTTTTTTAATTGGATTTTAAAAGCAGTTATTTCGCAAAATTTTCAATAATTTGCAAAAGATTTTTAAACCCTTTTTTTATTAATGCATTTACAAAAGATTTCTTTAGTTAATTTTAAGAATATAGAATCACAATCGTTTGATTTTCAGCAAAAAATAAATTGCTTTGTAGGCGATAATGGCGTAGGTAAAACCAATATATTAGATGCTATTTATTACCTATCTTTCGCAAAGAGTTATTTTAATTCTGTAGCAATACAGAATATTAAACATGGAGAATCTTTTTTTATGGTAGAAGGAGATTACCTTTTAAATGAAAGAAATGAGAAAATTGTTTGCAGTTTAAAAAAGGGACAAAAAAAAGTATTAAAAAGAAATGGTAAAAATTATGACAAGTTTTCTGAACATATTGGACAAATTCCTTTAGTTATCATTTCTCCAGCAGATAGAGATTTGGTTACAGAAGGGAGTGATACTAGAAGAAAGTTTATAGATGGTGTTATTTCTCAGCAAAACAAAAAATATTTACAAGATTTAATTGCTTACAACAAAGTACTTTCTCAAAGAAATGCATTATTAAAATATTTTGCAGCAAATAGAACTTTTGATGCTTTAAATTTAAGTGTTTATGATGAACAACTTGCAGAGTATGGGGCTAGAATTTATGCTGTAAGAAAATCTTTTTTAGAAGAATTTATACCCATTTTTAATTATAAATACCAAATTATTTCAGGTGATAAAGAGCGTGTTAATTTAAAGTACAAGAGTCAGTTACACGATTTTGAAATGAAAGATTTGTTGCAAAAATCTTTAGAAAAAGATAAGATTTTGCAGTATACAACTTCAGGGATTCATAAAGATGATTTGAGTTTTGAAATTGGTGATTATCCTATAAAAAAATTTGGTTCTCAAGGGCAACAAAAATCGTATTTAATAGCTTTAAAATTAGCACAGTTTCAATTTATTAAAGAGCAATCTAAAATGACTCCAATTTTGTTATTAGATGATATTTTTGATAAATTGGATGAAAATAGAGTGTCTCAAATTGTAGATTTGGTAAATAATGATGAATTTGGGCAAATATTTATTACAGACACACATTCTGAAAGAACAGAAAACATTATTAAACAAAGTAATTCTGACTATCAGATTTTTAGGTTATAGTTTTACATCTAGCAATCTAGATTCCCTAAAAAATCCAAAAATCTAAATTAAAAATGGCAAAAAGAGAAAACGATTCTTTTTCAATAGAAGACTTAATGAAAACCTTTATCAAAGAAAATAATTTGAGTAAAGGAATGCAAAAAATTAAGGTTGAAGAAACTTGGATGAAAATGATGGGACCAGGAGTTGCTGCACATACAACTTCTGTAAAGTTGCAAAATAAAACTTTAATTATTCAGCTATCTTCCTCAGTTTTAAGAGAAGAATTAAGTTATGGTAAAGACAAAATTATTAAAATGATAAATGAAGAATTGGGTGATGTGGTTGTTTCTAAATTGATGTTGGTGTAAGCAACTTATGTTAAGTTAAAATTAAATGATTTTTAATACACATCTTTGTTGTAGCTAGTTTTTAAAATTATTTTTTCTTCAATTAATAAAGTATTCGTAATCAAAGTATCTATTAATGACTGTATAAAACAAAAAACCCACAACGAAAGTTGTGAGTTTTAAATATTTTATGAGAATCGTTCTTAAAACTGCTCTCTTCCAGAAAAGTGAAAGTTACCTTCAATTGTCGCATTTTCATCAGAATCAGAACCATGTACAGCATTTTCTCCCATAGAAGTCGCATATAATTTTCTAATAGTACCTTCTGCTGCATCAGCAGGGTTTGTAGCACCAATTAAAGTTCTAAAATCTTCTACTGCATTATCTTTTTCTAAAATGGCAGCAATAATTGGTCCACGAGTCATAAACTCTACCAACTCTCCAAAAAACGGACGCTCATTATGCACAGCATAAAAAGTTTCTGCATCTGCTTTTGTCATTTGAGTTTTCTTTAAAGCTACAATTCTAAATCCTGCAGCATTAATTTTTTCTAAGATAGCTCCAGTATGTCCGTTTTCTACAGCATCTGGTTTAAGCATTGTAAATGTTCTATTTGTTGCCATTTTATTGACTTTTTAATTTCTTATTAATTTGATGTGAAACTGTTCACAAATTCGGCGCGAAATTACATAATTTTTTTAATTAAATTGTATATTCGCCACTTATGATTTTAAAAGGATTTGAAGCACTAAAAAGCTTTCTTAAAAAACCGAGAAATATTGTAGTAATTGGACATAGAAATCCAGATGGAGATGCTGTGGGTGCTACATTAGCTCTAAAACAATATTTAGACAAAAAAGGACACAAAGCAACTGTTGTTGTACCTAATGAATATCCTGAGTTTTTGCATTGGTTACCAAGCTCAGAAACTACATTTAGATTCGATTGGCAAAACAGTCAGTCTCAAAAAGCGATCAACAATTCTGACCTTATTTTTTTATTAGATTTTAATGCATTGCACAGAGTGGGTACAGATATGCAAAATACTTTAGAAAAATATCCTAATGATTTTGCAATGATAGACCATCATCAACAACCAGATGAAGTAAAATATATGTATTCTGATGTTTCGATTTGTTCTACATGCCAAATGGTATATCAATTTATAGAAATGAATAATGATTTAGATCTTATTGATAAAGATATTGCCACTTGTTTGTATACAGGAATTATGACAGATACTGGTTCTTTTAGATTTAGATCAACAACTAGTAAAACCCATAGGGTTGTAGCAGATTTAATAGATAAAGGTGCAGAAAACGATAAAATACATAACAATGTATATGATTCGAACTCTTATAATAGATTGCTGCTTTTAGGACAAGCACTGAGTAATTTACAAATATTGCCAAATTATAAAACAGCATATATTACTTTAACTTCAGAAGAAAAAAAGCGTTTCGATTTTCAAAAAGGAGATACAGAAGGTGTTGTAAATTATGCTTTATCTTTAAAAGGCATTGTTTTTGCAGCTATTTTTATAGAAGATGCAGAGCAAGGAATCGTAAAGATATCTTTTCGTTCTAAAGGTAAATTTTCTGTGAATCAATTTGCAAGAAATCATTTTAATGGAGGTGGACATGATAATGCAGCTGGAGGAAAATCCGACATGTCAATAGAAAAAACGGTTACAAAATTCACTTCGCTTTTATCAGAATATCAAAAAGAATTAGCAACTTCTTATGAAAACTAACATTTTATTTTTTTTTATAATTTTATGTTTTGGGTGCTCTAAAGTAACTCCAAGAAGACCAATTCAGCCAAAACCATCTACCACAATTTTAAAAGAAGCTATCAAAGAATCAAAAAAAATAAATCAGGTAGAAGAAAATAAAATTATTAATTTTATTAAAAGAGATTCTTTAAATACTTATAAGGTTTCTTCAAATGGGTTTTGGTATACATACCTTAATAAAATAGAAGAAAATAAACCTACTCCAAAATCTGGAGACGAAGTTGTTATTGAATATAATATTACAGATTTAGAGGGAAATATAATCTACAGCAAAGAAAATTTAGGTGTAAAAAACTATAAAATAGACAAAGAAGATTTTATTACGGCTTTACAATTTGGTATAAAATTGATGAAAGTAGGAGAAACCATTACCTTTGTCATTCCATCATACAATGCTTTTGGCATTTCTGGTGATGGAAATAAAATAGGAATCAATCAATCTATAAAAAGTACAGTAACATTAATAAATATTAAATAAATTAAATAAGAATAAAAATGAGAATTTTAAAAAGTTTTTTAGCAGTTGTATTAACAGCATCAATGTTTTCTTGTGGTAACCAAGCACAAGAAGTAAAATCTTTAAAAACAGAAATAGATTCTGTAAGTTACGCAGTTGGGTTAACTATGGCAAAACAACTTAAAAATGGTTTTTCTGAAGTAAACAAAGACGTTTTAACACAAGCCATTAAAAATAGTTTAGATTCTACGAATTTGTTGCTCGAAGATAAAGATATTCAAAAAATAATGAATACATATTTTCAAAAAACACAACAAGCTAGGATGAAAGAGCAGCAAGAAAAAGCAGCCAAAGAAGCAGAAGCTAAATTTGGTCATGTTAAAAAAGCTGGCGAAGATTTTTTAGCTAAAAATAAAACAGCAGATGGTGTAAAAACAACTGCAAGTGGTTTACAATACATTGTTTTAAAAGAAGGTAAAGGAGAAAACGTAAAACCTACAGACAATATTAAAATCCATTATCATGGAACCACAATAGATGGTAAAGTTTTTGACAGTACAGTAGACAGAAACAAACCTTACGAATCTAAAGCTAATATTTTTGTACCAGGTTTTAATGAAGCTTTATCATTAATGAAAGAAGGATCTAAGTACAAATTCTTTATTCCACAAGAGTTGGCTTACGGAGCGCAACAAAGAGGAGAATTAATATTACCATTTTCTGCTTTAGTTTTTGAAATAGAGGTATTAGAAATTAAAAAATAATTTTTCATGAAAAAAACATGTTATTTACTACTCAGTATTCTTGCTTTTACTGCTTGTAAACCCAATAAATATAAAAATTTAGAAGATGGTGTATATGCAGAAATTCAAACCAATAAAGGAGATATTTTATTAGAACTTTATGCAGAAGATGTGCCAATGACAGTTGCAAATTTTGCCTCTTTAGCAGAAGGTACAAATAACAGACTATTAGACTCTTTAAAAGGCAAGAAATTTTATGAAGGTATTATTTTTCATAGAGTAGTAAATAACTTTGTAATTCAAGGAGGTGGCTTTACTCCAAATGGAAGAAAAAATCCTGGGTACTTATTTGGTGATGAGTTTCCTAAAAACGAAGACGGAAGTTTAAAATACAAGCATGATGATAAAGGTATTTTGTCTATGGCAAATGGTGGTCCTGCAACAAATAACAGTCAGTTTTTTATTACGCACAGACCCATACCACATTTAGACAATAAACATTCTGTTTTTGGTAAAACCATAGTTAGTAAAGAACAACTAGCAGCGTTAAAAAAGATACACACAGATAGTTTAGAGCTAAAAAAAGCAATCGATTCTACAAGAATGGCTGTGGTTTATAAAATTGTACAAGGAGATACCATAAATGCTGTAAATATTATAAAAGTTGGTGCTAAAGCAAACTCTTTTAACGAAGCTGATGTTTTTGATAGAGAATTAGAAAAATTTGCTATTTCCGAAAAAGAACGCAAAGCATCAGAAGTTAAAGCAGACCAAGCAAGATATTCTCAGTATTTAGAAGATAAAGCAACGTTTTTAAAAACAATGGATGAGCCAAAAGCTACTAAAACTGCTTCTGGTTTACGCATTTTAATGCTAAAGAAAAATCCTAAAGGGAAAAAGATCAATCCAAATAAATCTGCAAAGATGCATTATACTATTTATATAGCAGATGGTAAAAAAATACAATCTACTGCAGAGAGTAATCGTCCTTTAGAGTTTACATTAAATGACCCAAACAGACCAATGATTGCTGGTTTTAAAGAAGGTGTTTCAACAATGAGAGAAGGAGAAAAAGCAAGACTTTTTATACCTTACTATATTGGTTATGGAGAGAATGCTTATGGACCTTTTCCTAAAAAAGCAGACTTGGTTTTTGAGGTAGAACTTTTATCTGTAGAAAAATAATTTGTTAGAAAAACTTATACAAATTGATAAAAATATTCTTGTTTTTCTAAACAATTTAGGAAACGAACATTGGGATCCATTTTGGTTGGCAGTTACAAACCAACTAAATTGGATTCCTTTATTTTTATTGATATTCTTTTTAATTATAAAATCTTTTGGGTGGAAAAGAGGAGGTTTTATGATTCTTTCTATGATTATTTTGGTTGCATTTTCAGATCAATTTACCAATTTAATTAAAAATTCTGTAACACGTTTGCGCCCAAATAACGATCCACAAATTAAACATTTACTAAGGACTTTAATCAATCCTTCTAGTTATAGTTTTATGTCTGGACATGCAACTACATCTACTTTTTTTACAGTATATGTTATTTTATTATTAAAAGGGAAGTTTAAAAAATACATTTATTTATTACTGTTTTTTCCAGTTTTATTTTCCTATAGTAGGTTGTATTTAGGAGTACATTTTCCTATTGATATTCTTGTAGGCTTGTCTGTAGGAACACTTTTTGCAAACTTATATTTTACTCTTTACAAGAAAATTGATAAAATATCATTTTCCTGATTTCTTTTTATTATTAAAGTACAAATACTTTGTAGAATGATAAAAAGCGTTTAATAAACTATCCATTCCTTGTGTTTCTTTAGGATATTTACTTTTAATGTCTTGAAGTTCTTTAGTTTTTAAATTAAATAGACCATTTGTATTCGTAATACTTGTTTTAGAATAGTACAAACTATCTTGTAGCAAACCAACAGCTGGTTCACCATTAATTTTTAGATATACAAAAGAAGTAGTTTTTTTAGGGATAGTGTCTAATAAATTATTTCCTAAAGTATAATTAATATGATTTATTCTTGCTAGGCTTGCTATAGTTGGAAACAAGTCAATTAATTTACCATTTTTAGAAATAGTTTTTGGCTTTATATACTTTGGAGCGTGAATAAAGAAAGGTACATGCTGTAGATTAATGTTTAAATCATATTCTTTAGTATAATTAGCAGTTCTTGTCATTGCTGTATTATGATCTCCGAAAAAGACAAAAATGGTATTGTCAAAATAGCCAGATGCTTTGGCTCTTTCTAAAAAACGACCAATATTAAAATCTAAATAACGTAAGGCATTTAATTGTGCAACAGATTTAAATCCTGACTTTTTTAACAAAGTAGCATCAATATCATCTTCTTGTAAAGGTTTAAAAGTTTCTTTTTTATCAGGAACTGTAAAAGGAATATGATTAGAAGCAGTTTGTATATAAGCAATAAAAGGTTTGTTTTGTTTAGATAGTTTTTCTAACTCTTTATTAGACTCTTTAAACAATTCATAATCATCAATACCCCAAACATCTGCTCTTTTTTCTGTTTTGTAGCTTCCTTCTTCAAAAATTTTTAAATCTTTTATATTCGATTGAAAAACACTTCTAATATTTGCCCAATTGGCACTACCTCCTAAAAAATATAATTTCTCATAACCCTTAAATTGATCAAAAATAATTCGCTGATCTTGTATTAACGGATTTCTTGAAGCAGTTCTTACGTTTTCAATATCTGGCAAACCTGTAACACTTGCAAAAACACTAGCTGCTGTTCCAGATTTATGCACATAAAAGTTAGAAAAACTCAAACTCTCTTTAATGATAGCATCCATTTTTGGAGTGCTATTTATTGGGTTTCCATAATAACTCATAGGTTTTACACCTACAGATTCCATCATTACAATAACAACATTTGGTTTTTTTGTGTAAGTGGTATCAAATACTACTTTTCTTTTAAAAGAAATGGTGTCTTTTGGTAAATTTAAATGCTTGGCAATTACTGGATAATATGTATGAAACTCTTGCATATTTACGCCTTCGCTCCTGTATGCGAAACTATCAAAAAAATATAAAACTGGATTTAAAGCAAATTGATTCACAGCGTTTTTTTTAGAGAAAAAAGCTTCGCTCCAACGTAAAGGATAATGAGTTATGCTATTGTAAATTCCGTAAGATAAAATCAAAACTGTACCAATAAAATAAACCGCTTTTAATTTGTTTGTAATTAAAGTTTTTTGATGATTAAAAAGGCTATAAATAAATTTAGAGAATTTAAAAATTAAAAAACACAATATCAATAACCCTAAAATACCTTTATAAATAGGGTAACTTTCTATCAAAACTTGTCCAGATATTTTTAAATTACTTAAAAACCGAAGAGAAGAAGCATCTAATCTGATGCTTAAATAATCATAATAACCAAAATCGAATAAAAAGAAAAGTGTTAAAATTAAATACGCTAATACTAGATATATTGTAGCAATTTTTTTTAAAATTTTTCTTTGAAAAAATCGATAATTTGTAATTAAAACCAAAGCAGCTAATGGAAAAAAGGTTATAACTGCTAACTTTATATCAAAACGAAAACCTAACCCAAAAGCTCTTTTAATTTCAGAAGAAGTTACATCTTCTAATTGTGCAAAAAAATAATAAAAAAGCACTCTAAAAAGAAAGATATATAAAAGTAGGAAAAATACATTGGTAAAAATGTATTTGATATAATTAGGAACTTTTTTAAGCATTATTAATATTTATGGGAGCAAAGATATTTATTTTTCATTGATTAATAAGTTTGTAAAACTTTCAAATTCTTTTTTAAATTCTACATAATTTTCTCCAGTTGCAGGACCATTAAATCCAGTATGAATTTTTCTAACATTCCCCTTTTTATCTATATAAATTGTGGTGGGATAAGATAAAACGTGATTTAACATTGGTAGTTTTTCGTTTGCCAATTGTTTACTTTCAGAACCAAATTGTGCTAGTAATACTGGGTATTCTATGCCTATTCTTTCTTTTAATCTTTTAATGCTGTTAAAAGCCTTTTCCTTTGTTTTTGCATATTCAAAAGCCAAAGCAACTATTTCTAAATCTGTATTTGGATTTTCTCTTAAGTAATTGACATAATATTTGCTTTCATCTAAACAATTTGGACACCAAGTTCCCATTATCTGCACCAAAAGAACTTTATTTTTAAAACGTTTATCGTCAAAAGAAATAATTTTACCTGTTTCATTAGGAAAAGAAAAATTAAATTTATCATAACCGTCTTTGAGATAAGTTAATTCGTTTTCAGAAGGTAATTCATAATTGTTATTCAGTTTTGCAGTAAATGGTTCTTTCCAATGATTTCCAGAATAAAAAAAGCCATTTATAGTAGAATCTGTAACTTTTGCAGTAAATAAAAAGGCATGAGCTCCATCAAAAGTAGATAATTTAAGTTTATCACCATCAACAACACCTTCTAAATACCTGTAATCACCAGTTGTGGTTCTAAACGTTCCTGAAACTTTATTTTTTTGTTGATTAAAAATACCTTTTGCAATATACCTGTCAGTTTTTGAGCTCTCACTAAAAACAGTTTCCCAGTTTCCAGTAACATCTATTTTTGCTGATGATTTTACAGGAAATCTTTCAGAACTTTTAATAGTAAAAAAAGGAACAATTCTATCTAAACTTGGTTTAATAAAGTGTCCTTTCAAATTCCCATCATTATCAATTTTTGCTTTAATATATCCCTCATAAACAGGGGTTTGAATAATAACAGAATCGTTCTTATAAGAAACTTCATCAACCAAAATTACTTCATCAGCATTTATAATTTTTAGAGGGTTTTTTGCATCAACTTGAATGATAAAAGGCAAATCTTTATCATCTTGTACTTTTAAAATCCCCCTAAATGTTCCTTTTTGTAAAGTTCTTTTTTCTTCTGATTTGCAAGAAAAAAGAATCGATATTAAGAATAGAAATAAAAAACTCCTCATTAATCTAAATTGTAATGTGTTTATTGTGAATAAACTTACGTTTTTTAAATTGAAAAGCTATAATAAAAAGTAGATTTTAAGTAAATTTGCAGCTAACAAACCCGAAAAAGAATATGAAAATATCATACAATTGGTTGCAACAATTTTTACAGGTAGATTGGGAGCCTGTTAAAACTGGAGAATTGTTAACCGATTTAGGTTTAGAAGTTGAAGGAATTGAAACTAAAGAATCTATAAAAGGAAGTTTAGAAGGAGTAGTTGTAGGTAAAGTTTTAACTTGTGTACAGCACCCAAATGCAGATCGATTAAAAATTACAACTGTAGATTTAGGACAAGAAAAACCAGTACAGATTGTATGTGGTGCACCTAATGTCGCTGCTGGTCAAAAAGTACCTGTAGCAACTATTGGCACCATTTTATATGATGATAAAGGCGAAGGTTTTAAAATTAAAAAAGGAAAGATTAGAGGAGAAGAAAGCCATGGAATGATTTGTGCCGAAGATGAATTAGGTTTAGGTAAAAGTCATGATGGTATTTTAGTTTTAGAGGAAAAATTAGAAGTTGGCACACCAGCTGCAAAAGTTTTTAATATTGAAACAGACTATGTTTTTGAAATTGGTTTAACTCCAAACAGATCTGATGCTATGAGCCATTTTGGGGTAGCAAGAGATTTGCGAGCGGGCTTAATTCAAAAAGACATAAAATTAGAGTTAATTTCTCCTTCTGTGAGTAATTTTCATGTAGATGAAAGAACTTTGCGTTTTGATGTAGAAGTAGAAAATAAAGATTTAGTGCCTCGTTATTGTGGAATTACAATTACAGATGTAGAAGTAAAAGATTCTCCAGAATGGATTCAGAATCGATTAAAAGCCATTGGTTTAACACCTAAAAATAATATTGTAGACATAACCAATTATGTATTGCACGAATTAGGACAACCTTTACATGCTTTTGATGCACAGAAAGTTAAAGGGAACAAAATTCTTGTAAAGAACCTAAAAGAAGGCACAAAGTTTACCACTTTAGATGAGGTTGAAAGAGAATTATCATCAGAAGATATTATGATTTGTGATGCAGATTCGAATCCACTTTGTATTGGTGGTGTTTTTGGAGGATTAAAATCTGGAGTTACAGAAAATACAACTTCTATCTTTTTAGAAAGTGCTTATTTTAATCCTGTTTCAATAAGAAAAACAGCTAAAAGACACGCTTTAAATACAGATGCTTCTTTTCGTTTTGAACGTGGAATAGATATAAATTTAACGGAATACGCTTTAAAAAGAGCAGCATTGTTAATAGAAGAATATGCAGGAGGTAAATTAGCTTCTGATGTTTCTGATTTTTATCCAGAAAAAATAGAAGATTTTCAAGTATTTTTATCTTATGAGAATGCTTACAGATTAATTGGTCAGGAAATTCCTAAAGAAACTATTAAAAATATTCTAGCTTCATTAGAAATTAAAATTAATAGTGAAACTGCTGGAGGCCTTGGGTTAACAATACCTTCTTACAGAACAGATGTACAAAGAGAAGCAGATATTATTGAAGAAATATTAAGAGTTTATGGTTATAATAATATAGAGTTTTCTCATAAATTAAACACATCAATTTCTTTTGATTCTAATAAAGAAACAAAGATAGAAAATATTGTTGCCAACCATTTAAGTGCTTTAGGTTTTAATGAAACTATGGCAAATTCATTAACAAAACCACAATATGTTACTTTATCAGAAAATATAAATGAAGAGGCTAATGTAACAATGTTAAATCCGCTAAGTAACGATTTAAAAGTGTTACGTCAATCTTTATTGTTTAGTGGTTTGGAGTCTGTTGGTTATAATATCAACAGAAAAAATAATGCATTACAATTTTATGAGTTTGGTAAAACTTATCATAAATTTAATGAAAAGTATGAAGAACATAAGCATTTAACACTTTTTGTTACTGGTAATAGAAGTAAAGAAAGTTGGAGCATATCTAATAAAACATCAGACTTCTTTTACTTAAAAGGAGTAATTACTTCTTTATTTGAGAGGTTAGGTTTAGATAAAGTAAAATCTTCTCCAACAAAACAAGATGTTTTTTCTGAAGGAATTTCTTTGGGCTTAGGAAAAATGAAACTGGTAGATTTTGGAGTTGTTAAGCGTTCAATTTTAAAAGAATTCGGAATTAAACAAGAGGTTTTATACGCAGATTTTAATTGGGATACAATTTTAAAGTTAGTTGGTAATAAAAATATAAAAGTATCAGAATTACCTAAATTTCCTGCTGTAAAAAGAGATTTAGCCTTATTGTTAGATACAAAAACAGCATTTAAAGAAGTTTACAATTTAGCTTTTCAATCAGAAAGAAATTTATTAAAAGAAGTAGATTTATTTGATGTTTATGAAGGTGATAAATTACCAGAAGGAAAAAAATCTTATGCTGTAAGTTTCTTATTACAAGATGATTCTAAAACGTTAGCAGACAAGCAGATAGATAAAATTATGCAAAAATTGCAGCAGTCTTTTGAGAAAAACTTAGATGCTGTTTTAAGGTAAAGTAATATCCAAAGTTGTTCTATGAAAAAAGTTTTAGTTTTATTTACTGTTTTAATTTTTATGTCTTGTTTAAGTGAACAAGAAAAAATTGAAAAACAAAAGATAAAACCAGAAGATGTTGAAAATTTAGGGATAGCTTTACATAATAGTTATTTGGCTGAAGATCTTAGAGCTATTAACGATTTATATGATGAATTGGCTTTAGCAAATCGTTTTCTTATAAAAACTTCTCAAGACAAATTTTTAGAATTCAATAAAGGGTTTTATATCGGTTTTACGAGACAATTTAATTTTGGGGAAATTTTAATGACCTCTAAGACAGATGGAGCTTCTTACGATTTTTTAAGATATTATAAAGATGATGATGAAAATTTTCACTTACTATTTCGCTATTTTGGTTTAGATGGAATAAATTACCATGATCATTTAGTAAAACGTGTCAAGAATAAGCTAAAAATTGTAGATACTTATATTTATTTAGCTGGCGAAAATTTGAGTGATACCTACAAAACTATATATAAAAATGCACTATACAGTAGTAATTTTTTTACAAAGGATATTAGCAAAACTAGGTTTGTAACTGATATCCGTAAGCTAAAAAGAATGAAAACTTTAAATGCTAATGGTAATTACAAAGAATCTTATAAAGTTTATCAAACTATAAGTAATTCATCAAAACAAGAAAAAATTTTTAAATTGATGAATTTAACAACTTCAAGTAATTTATCTCATAAAATATATAAAGAAGCTATCCAAGATTATAAAGATAAATTTCCAAATGATCCAAGTTTACAATTAATCTCAATTGATAGGTTTATTCTAAAAGAAGAATTTGACAATGCTATATCTGCAGTAGATAAATTAGATGCTTATGTAAAAGGAGACTCTTTTTTAAATTATTTAAAAGGGAATATTTTATATATGAAAAAAGATTTTGATAAAGCTATTGCAAAATATGAAATTGTAACAAAAGAGTACCCAGAGTTTTCTGATGCTTATCAAAGTATTTTAGGTATCTACATAGAAACTAATCAAAGAAAAAAAGCAGTAGAAATTTTAGATATTTTAACCACTAAGTTTGTAATTTCAAAAGAAGAGATTACAATAAATTTAAAAAATAATTTTCCTGAATTTGTAAAAACAAGAGCATTTAAAAAATGGGAAATAACCAAATAGTATTATGTACAAATTAATTGTAAGACCAATATTATTTTTATTCGATCCAGAAAAAGTACATTACTTTACATTTTCTTTGATTAGAACTTTGTGTAAAATTCCTTTTATAGCTTCAATTTTTAAAAGTTTATACCAAGTAAATAATAAAAAATTAGAGCGTAATTTATTTGGATTAATATTTAAAAACCCTGTAGGTTTGGCTGCTGGGTTTGATAAGAATGCAGTTTTATATAATGAGCTTGCAAATTTTGGATTTGGGTTTATAGAAATAGGTACTGTAACTCCAAAAAGACAAGTTGGAAACCCTAAAAAAAGATTATTCCGTTTAAAAGATGATAAAGGGATTATCAACAGAATGGGATTTAATAATGATGGTGTTAAAGCTGCTATAGAAAATTTAAAGAAAAATAAGGGAAAAATTATTATTGGAGGAAATATTGGAAAAAACACCAATACAAATCCTGAAGATTATACAAAAGATTATTTAGAGGTTTTTGAAGAACTACATGCTTATGTAGATTATTTTGTGCTAAATGTAAGTTGTCCAAATGTGGGAAGCCATGCAAAATTAAACGATAAAGAGTATTTAGTAGAACTAATTACAGATTGCCAAAAACTAAATAAAGAGAAAGAAAAACAAAAACCTATTTTATTAAAAATTGCTCCAGATTTAAATAATTTGCAGCTAGATGAAATTATAGAATTGGTTGCAGAAACTAAAATTGATGGTGTTATAGCTTCAAATACATCAACTACAAGAGATAATTTAAAAGCATCTAAAGAACGTTTAGAAGAAATTGGTAATGGAGGTGTGAGTGGGCAACCCATTAAAAATCAAAGTACACAAGTAATTCAATACTTAGCAGATAATTCTAATAAATCCTTTCCAATAATTGGAGTAGGAGGTATCCATTCTGCAGAAGATGCATTAGAGAAAATTAATGCTGGTGCAGATTTGGTACAAGTTTACACTGGTTTTATTTATGAAGGACCAAGTTTGATAAAAAAGATTAACAAAGCAATTTTAAAACGCTTATAAAACTTTTGATAGAAATCCTTTTATCTTTTGCACTTGCAACTTCAATTTTAGCCATTTCTCCAGGGCCAGATAATATTTTTGTTTTAACACAAAGTATTGTAAATGGTAAAAAATATGGCTTGGCAACAGTTTTAGGGCTAATTTCTGGTTGTTTAGTGCATACAAGTTTATTAGCATTTGGTGTATCTGCAATAATAAAAGAATCTAAAAATTTATTTTTTGTTATTAAATTATTTGGTGCTATTTATTTATTGTACTTGGCATTTAAAGTATATAAATCTGATGCATCTATTGTGTTGTCTGAAGATAGTGTAGAAAAGAAAACAACTACACAATTATTTAAACAAGGGTTTATAATGAATGTTTTAAATCCAAAAGTTTCTATTTTCTTTTTAGCCTTTTTTCCTGGCTTTTTATATAGTGATACTATTTCTACTGTAATTCAGTTTTATGTGCTAGGATTTCTTTTTATGTTTGTTTCTTTTATAATTTTTTCTTTAATAGCCATACTTGCAGGAGCAATTTCAGAACAGTTAAAACAACACAAAAAGATTGGCTTCTATTTAAAATGGACACAAATTATTGTGTTTATTATGATTGCTATTTTTATATTGATTTAATTTTTGCTTTAGCTCTATTATTCAAAATTTTTCTAATCGACTAAAGCATTTTCAGAAATTTTACTTTCCAAATTTTCAAAATCATATAAATTTTTATCTAATAAGTGAGAAGGATATACGTTTTGTAAAGCATTCATCATAATTGCATTTCTGTTGGGGAAATCTTCCTGCCAATTAGCAATCATTTGTTTTACTTTTTTACGCTGCAAATTTTCTTGAGATCCGCATAAATTACAAGGTATAATAGGAAAATTCTTAAAATCAGCAAATTTTTCTATATCACTTTCTTTACAGAAAGCCAAAGGTCTTAACACTACTAAATTACCAGCATCATTTTTAAATTTTGGTGGCATTGTTTCTAGTTTGCCTGCAAAAAAGAAGTTTAAGAAAAAGGTTTCTAAAATATCGTTTAAATGATGACCCAAAGCAATTTTATTACACCCTAAATCTTTGGCAGCTTCATATAAAGTTCCTCTTCTTAAACGAGAACACAAACTACAAGTGGTTTTTCCTTCAGGAGTTTTGTCCATTACAATTTTGTAAGTGTTCTTTTCTATAATTTTATAATCAACATTAA
Organism: Polaribacter sp. 2305UL8-11; assembly: GCF_058147165.1. NCBI lineage: Bacteria > Pseudomonadati > Bacteroidota > Flavobacteriia > Flavobacteriales > Flavobacteriaceae > Polaribacter > Polaribacter sp. 2305UL8-11. The sequence continues at coordinate 27,687 of NZ_JBYVJW010000013.1, forward strand.
TTTTACTTAAATAATTGGGTAAAATTTCTTCTGGAAAGCCAGGTTGTTTTTGGTCTAAGTTTACGGCAATTAAGTCAAAAGAAATTGGAGCCACTTTTTTAAAGTGGAGTAACATTTCTAAAAGTGTATAACTATCTTTTCCACCAGAAAGACACACCATAATTTTGTCTCCTTCTGAAATCATTACATATTGCTGAATAGCTTCTGCAACTGCTTTTTGTAATTTTTTTGTTACCTGTTTTTGACTTTCCATACCTGCAAAAATAAGTGTTTGTTGTTGAGTTTTAAAAAGTTTATTGCATAAAAAAGCCCAAGTAAAACTTGAGCTTTTTTTCTATTTTTATATAGAATTTAAAGTCTTAAAGACAAACCTAAAATAATTTGATTTACTCTAGTGTCAAAATTTACATTTCCAGCATTACTTACAAAAGAAGATTCTACACCAGAAAAAGCTCTTTCCCAACGAACATCAATTCCTAATTTTCCTAGTTCAATTCCTCCACCAAATTGTAAACCAACTGTAAAACCATCAGCTTTCACATCAGAAATATCACTAAAACTAAAATCAGAATCTAATACATATTGAAAAGAAGGACCAATATATATATTACCAATACTAAAAATCTTTTTTCCTAACAAAACAGGAATATCTATTTTTTGAAAGTTATATGAAGTTGTGTTTCCAGAAGTTTTATAACGCACTTCATTTTCTAAATTGGTGTAAACTAATTCAGGTCTTAAATACAAGCCAACTAAAGGAATTTTAAAGCGTAACCAAATTCCTGCATGATAACCTGTTTTGCTTTTTGCGCCATCAAAAACATCAGTTTTTACTTCTTTAATTGAATTAGAGTTATAGTTAATACCTCCTTTAACACCAAATTGAATTTGTGCATTAGTAGCTTGACTTAATCCGAAAGCCAAACACATTATTAAAATTACTTTTTTCATCATTTTTTATTTAAAGTTAATATAAAGACGCTTTTAAAACTTAAAACGTTATTATTTTCTTGAAATTACCTTTTTAACAGCTTTTACAACAGCTTTTGCATCTAAACCATATTTTGCCATTAATTGATCTGGTGTTCCAGATTCTCCAAAAGTATCGTTAGTTGCAACAAATTCTTGTGGAGTAGGAGTGTTTAAAGCTAAAGTTCTTGCAACACTTTCTCCTAAACCTCCTAATTTATTATGCTCTTCTGCAGTTACAATACAACCCGTTTTTGCAACAGATTTTAAGATGATTTCTTCATCTAAAGGCTTAATGGTATGAATATTTATTACCTCTACAGAAATCCCATCTGCTTCTAATTGTTCTGCAGCCTGTAAAGATTCCCAAACTAAATGACCTGTTGCAACAATTGTTACATCTGTACCTTCTTTTAATTGAATTCCTTTTCCTATTTCAAATTTTGCATCTTCTGGCATAAACACAGGCACTTTTGGTCTTCCAAAACGCAAATAAACTGGTCCATCAAAATCTGCGATAGCAATAGTTGCTGCCTTTGTTTGGTTGTAATCACAAGGATTAATTACTGTCATTCCTGGTAACATTTTCATCAAACCAATATCTTCTAAAATTTGGTGTGTGGCCCCATCTTCTCCTAAAGTAACTCCAGCATGAGAAGCACAAATTTTTACATTTTTACCAGAATACGCTACAGATTGACGGATTTGGTCATACACTCTACCTGTAGAAAAATTTGCAAAAGTTCCTGTAAAAGGAATTTTACCACCAATAGTTAAACCAGCTGCAATACCAATCATGTTTGCTTCTGCAATACCCACTTGGAAAAATCTTTCAGGATTTTCTTTAATAAATTGATCCATTTTTAAAGAACCAATTAAATCTGCACACAAAGCAACTACATTTGGGTTTGTTCTACCTAATTCTGTTAAACCATCACCAAAACCAGAACGTGTATCTTTTTTTTCTGTGTATGTATATTTTTTCATTATAAAATTATAAAAAGTTGTGTTGTAAAATTTTGGGTAAAAATAAACTTTTATTTGAAGTCTTGGTTTATAAATTCATCAATTCTTTATAGAGTTTATGAACAGGCAAACCAACTACGTTAAAATAGCTACCTTCCATATTATCAATGGCTATAAAACCTATCCATTCTTGAATTCCGTAAGCACCAGCTTTGTCAAATGGTTTGTAATTTTTGATGTAATAGTTAATTTCTTCATCAGAGATTTCTTTAAAAGAAACTACAGTTGTATCACTAATTATCTTCTGGAAATTCTTATTTTTAATACTTATAGATGTAATTACTTCGTGTTTTTTACCTGATAAACTTCTTAGCATATTAAAAGCATCTTCTTCGTCTTTTGGCTTTCCTAAAGCTTTGTTTTCTAACCAAACAATGGTATCTGAAGTAATTAAAATATCTTTTTCTGATAAATTTGTGAATACTTTGGATTTTAAGTCGGCTAAAAAATTGGTGATTTCACTTCCTTTTAATTCCTTTGGATAAATCTCTTCAACTTCTTTTAATTGGATTGTAAAATCGATATCTAAATCTTTAAAGAATTGTTGTCTTCTTGGCGATTTTGAAGCTAAAATTATATTGTAGTCTTTAAGTATTTCTTTTAACATTTTTGTTGTTGGGTTGAGCGCAGTCGAAACCTATAAATTTTAATTAATATTCATAACCTCTCGACTGCGTTTGAGGAGACATTGTTTACTTTATTTTATTGTAAACAACAACATTGATAATATACCAAATAACATAATCATTTTCATTAAACTACTCAATTTAGAAAAATCTTTTTTGCTTTCTGCTGATAATAATTTGAATAAAAAAAAGACGAGAGGTAAAATACTAAAAGCTATTATATAGAATAAAAATATAAAATCATTTTCAAAAAGAGATAATATGATAATAATCAAAATTAATAATATTATTGTAAATAAAATAGCAACCATAGCTGCTCTGTTTCTACCAATAATTATTGGTAGAGTTTTAGCCTTGAGTTTTAAATCTCCATTTATATCTTCTATGTCTTTTATAATTTCTCTTATTAAAGTTGTTATAAAAGCAAAAAGTGAATAAACTAGAATTGGACCAAGTATATCTTGATGATTTATTTTATAAACTACATATTCTTTAATTGATTCTGAATAAATTATAGCTTCAGAAGTAAAAACATAAGTAATATAAATGACCATTGATAAACAGTAGGAAATAGCTAAATTTCCTAAAAGAAAAGTTTTTTTTAGATATTTAGAATAGATAAAAAGTATTAAAATAATGAGCGGAAAATATATACTATTAGTTTTGGAACCTTGAAAAAAAGAAAGGTATAATCCTAATAAAAGACCAATAAAAGTTAGTGTGAGATAAACTTTCCAAGCATTTTTTTTGGAAATTGAATTATTTATAAAAACTTTATTGGGTTTATTTACTTTATCTATTTCTACATCATATATGTCATTGATAATGTAACCTCCAGCTGTTATAAATAAAACAGAGATTATAAGAATTATAAATTGATAATCTCTTTCAGGTATTTGTATAAAAATTGAATTAAGCAAAGCATATTTAGTTAAAACCATTGTTAATAAAACCATTAATAGGTTTTTATAACGAATGAGTTTTAAGAAAGAAATCATAAAAAATATACTTAAGAATTAAAACTCTTTTTAATTCTTGCCAAATCACGCTTATTGTCTCTGTCTTTTAAAGTATTACGTTTATCATGGGTTTGTTTTCCTTTGGCTATAGCAATTTCTAATTTGGCAAAACCCCTGTCATTAATAAACAAACGAAGAGGAACAATAGTATTTCCCTTAGCTTCTACATCTTTCTTTAAGCTGCGTAATTCACGTTTATTTAAAAGTAATCGTCTTTCACTTTTAGGCTTGTGATTAAAGTGATGCCCAAACATATATTCTTGAATGTACATATTCACAATAAACAATTCTCCACGCTCATTAAATTCACAAAAACTTTCTGTAATTCTTGCTTGACTTAATCTTATCGACTTTATTTCTGTTCCAGTAAGTTGAATTCCAGCAACGAATTTGTCAAGAATTTCATATTCAAAACGCGCTTTTTTATTTTGTATATTTATCTTTTTCTGAGCAGTCATAGACTGATTTTAATTTAATTAATTTTAACAAAGATACATTTTTAGATTCGCTAAAGAAATGTAATTTTGAATTCTATTTCCGACCAAATCAAACAAAAACAAATGAGATATTTATCTGTATTCTTTTTACTAATTATATTTTCTTGCAAATCTTCTGAACCTAAATTAACTGCACAAGAAATTATTGATAAGACAATTGTGTATTCTGGAGCAGATAAAGTAGCTAATTCTGAAATTACTTTTAACTTTAGAGATAAACAATATTCAGCAATAAGAAAGAATGGTCATTTTAAACTTTATAGAGATTATTTTAAAGATTCTGTAGCTATTGATGAAGTTTTAACAAATAGTGGTTATGAAAGATTAGTTAATGCTCAATCCGTAAAAGTTGCAGATTCTATGATTTCTAAATACAGCAATTCTATAAACTCTGTGCATTATTTTTCTGTGTTGCCTTTTGGTTTAAATGATAAAGCTGTTCATAAAAAACTACTTAAATCATCAACAGTAAAAGGAAAAGAATATTATAAAGTAGAAATTACTTTTTCTGAAGATGGAGGAGGAGAAGATTTTGAAGATGTGTTTATTTATTGGATTGGAAAAGAAGATTTTTTGATTGATTATTTAGCCTATTCTTATCATACAAATGGAGGAGGAAAACGTTTTCGTGTTTTAAAAGAACAGTGTGTTAAGAATGGAATTCGTTTTGTAGATTATCATAATTACAAACCTTTATCTAAAAATATTTCTTTAATTGGTATTGATAAGGCTTTTGAAAATAATCAGTTAACAAAAGTATCTGAGATTGTTTTAAAAGATATTGAAGTGAAAATTTTAAAATAATTTTTTTAGAAGCTATTTTCTGCTTGGAGTTTATCTTGAGCGAAGTCGATAGTCGCTCGCTTTTTTATGCTGAATTTATTTCAGCATCTCACTTATTTAATAACATGTTTCATTATTACAAAAGATACTGAATCGAGTTCAGTATAAAAAAGAGCTCAAACAATTGCTACAATCATGGTTAAACTTGTTTGCAGGCTTTACTGTTTAACTAATTTACTTTCTCTATTTTACTCGTTTTTTTATCACCAGAAATGGTAACAATAAATAAACTTGAATTATCATCATCTTTCATCCATTCATACTTTTTTTCTCCTAAAATTTTATTCGCAAAAACAGGAGTTGTATTGCTATGACCCACTACTAAAACTGTTTTTCCTTTTGTGTTCTGCTTAAAAATAGAGTCGTACATTTTTCTTGGGTCGTAATTTTGAATTTTTAAACTTTTACTATCTGCAGTTGGTGTTGCAGTTTGCATTGTTCTGTTGTATTTTGTAGAATATACAGCATCTAAATCTATATTTTTAAAATAAGTAGCCCATTTTTTTGCTCTTTCCAAACCCTGTTTATTCAAGTTGGGGTTTTTATTTGTTTTGTCTGTTCTGTCTTTTTCTGAATGACGAATTAGATAATAAGTCGTAGTTTCTTGAGAAATACAAGAACTAAATAAGCTAAAAGCGAAAACAAAAAGGAATAAATATTTTTTCATAAGGTTTGATTTGAAAATCAAATATACAGAAAACAAAACGATGTTATTTCTAACACCGTTTTTTAATAACACAAAATAGTAAGTAGTTAACAAATATTACTGCGTTATGATTTTTTGTTTTTCAAGCTTTTTATTCTTTCTTCAAAAATTTTCGCTTCTAAAGGGTTGTGAAAACTTTTAAATGCTTGCATTAATTCTTCACTATGTTTTTCTCTTTTTTGCTCTAAAAGATTAAAATGGATGAAATTAGACCAGATTATTGACTTTAAATGTGCCTTATTTTCATCATACATTCTCATCTCTACAAATAATTCTGAATCTGTAAATTTATATAACTGAGATTCAATTAATACTGTTTCCATTGTATATGCAGGCCTAAAATATACAATTTGATTACTACCAGAAACCCAACTTTTACCTATGGTTTTTGCCATTTTATAGATATCTATATTATAATTTTCTAAAACTTGATCTTCTCTATGGTTCATAAAGTAGTTGATGTATTTTCCATTATTTAAATGATTAAATGGATCGCAATCTTGAAATCTAATTATTGATTTGCTTTCTAAAACGAGTTTATTATTCATATTTATATTTTTTTTAATATACCAATTGGTATATTATTGTTTGAAAAAATTATTTTTTAAGTTTATTATTTATAATATCATCTAATTGGTTCATTGTTAGTTGTATGTACATATTGTCATCCATAGTATAAGCCATAAAAATAGCTCCTTGTATCATACTATCAATTTTTACTGCCCATTCTCTTGCATTAATATCACTTACAAGTTCATTATTATCTATTCCTTTTTGAATAATTTTTTCAATTTCATCATGAATTCGTTTAATAACAACTTTTACATTTTCAAGTAAGAGCGTATTTTTATTATTAGAATCTACACCAACATTCAATATAGGGCAGCCCCCAAATTTTTTACTGTAAACATAATAATTTTTGTAAAAATTGATAATAGCTTCTAATTTTTCAAAACTTGTATCTACTTTATCAATTTTATCTTTAATGCCCAACATTAAAAGTCTTACGTTGTACTTAAAAGCTTTTATAGCAAGTTCTTCTTTGTTTTTAAAATTACCATAAATAGCTCCTTTTGTAAGTTTCGTAGCATTGGTAAGTTGACTCATAGAAGTAGCAGCATACCCATATTTGTTAAAAATAGGAGCAGCTATTTTAATTATATATTGTTTTGTTTCTTCTGATTTTGTCATTTTAATTACAAAAGTATATAAAATATACCAAATGGTATATTTAAAAATTAAAAGAAGCTGTCTAAAAAGTAATTGAGTATGTCAAACTGAGCTTGTCGAAGTTTTATAATTCATTGATTATCAATTATATTTCGACAAGCTCAATATGACAAATAGCTAATTTTTTTGACTTTTTAGACAGCTTCTTTTTATTAACTATTTGTCACCAAATTAGACTGATTTCTAAAAACCAACTTATCATCAAAAGCATCTAATAATATGATACTATCTGTAGTTACTTTACCTGATAGAATTTCTTTAGATAATTGGTTTAAAACTTCTTTTTGAATAACTCTCTTTACAGGTCTTGCACCAAATTCTGGTTGATATCCTTTTTTAGCTAAGTAAGCAATAGCCTCATCTGTAGCATCTAAAGTTATATCTTGTTTACCAATCATTTTCTTTAATTGATCTATTTGTAATCTTACAATTTCAAAAATATCGTTTTTATTTAATGGTGTAAACATAATTACATCATCAATTCTGTTTAAAAATTCTGGTCTCACAGATTTCTTTAACAATCCTAAAACTTCAATTTTAGCTAATTCTGTGACTGCTGTTAAATCAGCTTTTGGATCACTAAATTTTTCTTGAATGATATGACTTCCCATGTTAGAAGTCATAATAATTATGGTGTTTTTAAAATCTGCAACACGTCCTTTGTTATCCGTTAATCTACCTTCATCTAGTACTTGTAATAAAATATTAAAAGTATCTGGATGTGCTTTTTCAATTTCATCTAACAATACTACAGAATAGGGTCTTCTACGAACAGCTTCTGTTAATTGTCCACCTTCATCATAACCTACATATCCTGGAGGAGCACCTACCAATCTACTTACAGAATGACGCTCTTGATATTCGCTCATATCTATCCTAGTCATGGCATTTTCATCATCAAACAAATATTCTGCTAAGGCTTTTGCTAATTCTGTTTTACCTACACCTGTTGTTCCTAAAAATAAGAAACTACCAATTGGTTTATTTGGGTTTTGCAAACCAGCTCTAGACCTTCTTACAGCATCAGAAACAGCAACAATAGCTTCTTCTTGACCTACAACTCTTTTATGCAGTTGATTTTCTAGTTTTAACAGTTTTTCACGCTCAGACTGAACCATCTTGGTTACAGGAATTCCAGTCCATTTGGCAACAACTTCTGCAATATCATCTAAAGTAACTTCTTCTTTAATTAAAGATTTTTCGTTTTTGTTTTCACTTAAAACTTTTTGGAGCTCCTCTAATTTTTCTTGCGCTTGCTTTATTTTACCATATCTAATTTCTGCAACTTTTCCATAATCTCCTTCACGCTCTGCTTTTTCTGCTTCAATTTTAAAGTTTTCGATATCCAATTTTGCATTCTGAATGTTATCTACTACTTCTTTTTCAGATTTCCATTTTGCGTTTATGGTATTACGTTCTTCTTTTAAATTGGCTAAATCAGATCGTAAGGATTTCAACTTTGTTTCATCTTTTTCACGTTTAATGGCCTCAATTTCAATTTCTAACTGCATTATTTTACGATCTAAAACATCCAATTCTTCTGGTTTCGAATTGATTTCCATACGTAATTTTGATGCAGCTTCGTCCATTAAATCAATGGCTTTGTCTGGTAAAAACCTGTTGGTAATATATCTTTGCGATAATTCTACAGCACCAATAATAGCTTCATCTTTAATACGAACTTTATGATGTGTTTCGTATTTTTCTTTAATTCCTCTTAAAATAGAAATGGCACTTTCTGTATCAGGTTCATTTACTTGTACTTTTTGGAAACGTCTTTCTAAGGCCTTGTCTTTTTCAAAATATTTTTGATATTCATCCAACGTAGTTGCACCAATAGCACGCAATTCTCCTCTAGCTAAAGCAGGTTTTAAAATATTTGCAGCATCCATAGCTCCTTGTCCACCTCCAGCACCAACTAAAGTGTGAATTTCATCAATAAACAGTACAATATCTCCATTAGAAGTAGTCACTTCTTTAATTACTGCTTTTAAACGCTCTTCAAATTCTCCTTTGTATTTTGCACCAGCAATTAATGCTCCCATATCTAAAGAAAAAATTAATTTATCTTTAAGATTTTCTGGTACATCACCATCTACAATTCTGTGAGCTAAACCTTCTGCAATAGCAGTTTTTCCTGTTCCTGGTTCACCTACCAAAATTGGATTGTTTTTTGTTCTTCTGGATAAAATTTGTAGTAATCTTCTAATTTCTTCATCTCTACCAATTACAGGATCTAATTTTCCATCTTGTGCTAATTGATTTAGATTTTTTGCATATTTATTTAAAGAATTATAAGTTTCTTCTTGAGATTGAGAAGTAACTCTTTCTCCTTTTCTTAATTCTTCTATTGCTGCTTTTAAATGTTTTTCTGTAACACCTTGGTCTTTTAAAACCTGTGCTATGTTACTTTTTGATTTAAAAATAGCCAAAATTAAGTGTTCTATAGAAACATAATCATCTTTAATGTTTTTTGCGATGATGGATGCTTCATTTAATGTTTTACTAGCTTCTCTAGAAATCATTAATTCTGCTCCAGAAACTTTAGGTAAACTCTCTAATTGTTTGTCTAAAATCTGATTTACAACACCAATATTGATGTTCAGTTTCTTTAATAGAAAAGGCAACACATTTTCATCTACTTGTGTTAAAGCTTTAAAAATATGTTCGTTTTCTATTTGATTATGACCAAAACTTTGCGCCAATTGTTGCGCCATTTGTATGGTTTCTTGCGATTTTGTTGTATAGTTATTAAAATTCATTTTCTTATAATTTTTTAATCAACTGTCATTTTGAGAGAAATGGAATGAAATCGAAAAATCTTATGCCTTATTTTTAGATTTCTCCACAAGATCGAAATGACAAGTCTTTTTTTTTACATAACTACTAATTAGCAATTACAATACCATCATTAAAAGTTGTAAAAAACAAGTCAAAATGTCTTGTAGAAGCTTGTTTTTGCTGACTTTTTGACTGATGAAAGTTTCTTATATTTACATCGACAAAGCAATAAAAACACGTAATGGGTATATTTAATAATATGTTTGGGAATAAAAATGATAAAAAATCGAAACCAGAAAAAAAGTCATATTTAAATTGGATTCCTTTAACTTCTCTAGACCAATTAGATACAATTAAAAAAGAATCTGAAACAGAAGCTATATTCATTTTTAAACATTCTACTAGATGTGGAATTAGTAGTATGGTTATCAAGCGTTTTGGAGATTTATTTCAAGAAGAACATCAGCAATTAAAAGTCTACTATTTAGATTTGTTAAATTACAGAAATATTTCTGATGAAGTAGGATATACTTTTCAGGTAATGCATCAATCTCCTCAATTATTGATTGTAAAAAATGGCGTTTCTGTCTACAATGCCTCTCATTATGATATTGTACAAACAGATTTATCAAGATTTATGTAGATAAAATTTGGGTAAAACCTATTTTAAGTCTTACTTTTGTATCTTAAAATTTTTAAAATTTTGTCAGAAACAAACACTTCTCAAACAATTATAGGTAAAGAATTATACGGATATCAAAAAGATGCTCTTCAAGAGATTTTTAAGCGATTTGAAACTGCTCCTCAAGATTATCATTTATTATATCAATTGCCAACTGGAGGTGGAAAAACAGTCATATTTTCTGAAATTGTAAGACGTTACATAGCAACTTTTAAAAAGAAAGTTTTAGTTTTAACGCACAGAATTGAACTAAGCAAACAAACCTCTAGAATGTTAGATGAGTTTGGAGTTAGTAATAAAATTATTAATTCTACTGCAAAATTAGACGATCAAGCAGATTTTAATTGTTTTGTTGCGATGGTTGAAACTTTAAAAAACCGTTTAAACGATGATAAATTAGATATCTCTGATATTGGTTTGGTAATTGTTGATGAAGCTCACTATAATTCATTTACTAAAATTTTTAAGTTTTTTAACGATTCTTTTATTTTAGGTGTTACTGCAACTCCATTAAGTTCTAACATTAAATTACCAATGTATGAGAATTATCAAGAGTTATTTGTGGGTGAATCAATTCAAGATTTAATTGAAAACGAATATTTGGCAAAGGCAAATATGTATTCTTATAATGTAGGTTTAACTTCTTTAGAAGTTGGTGCAAATGGAGATTATACTGTAAAATCTTCTGAAGATTTATATACCAATTCAGACATGCTTTCTAAGTTGGTTTCTGCTTATGAAGAAACTGCAAAAGGTAAAAAGACGCTAATTTTTAATAATGGTATAAATACTTCTATTCAAGTATTTCATGCTTTTAAAAAAGCGGGTTATCCAATTGCGCATTTAGATAATACCAATACCAAAAAAGAACGTGAGTTAATTTTACGCTGGTTTCATAAAACACCCAATGCAATTATTACTTCTGTTAGTATTTTAACTACTGGTTTTGATGAACCTAGCATTGAGGCAATTATATTAAACAGAGCCACAAAATCGTTAACTTTATACTATCAAATGATTGGACGTGGTTCTCGTATTTTTGAGAACAAAAACACTTTTGATGTAGTAGATTTGGGTAACAATTTCCACAGATTTGGTCCTTGGGGAGCAGATTTGGATTGGCAAAAAATGTTTAGAGCACCAGATTATTATTTAAATGCTATTCTTTCTGATGAAGAAATAGAAAGTACATTTAGATATGAATTGCCTGCAGATATTAAAAAAGAATTTGCAAAATCTACAGATACCTATTTTGATATGAAAAAGGTATACATAGATACCATTAGAGCAGGGGAGTCTTCTAAAAGAGTGTTGGAAAAATCTATAGAGCACCATGCAAAAATGTGTATTGAAAATAGCGAGGACGTTTTTGATGCATTGATTTTAGCAAAGATGTTAGGAGAGGAGATAGATGATAGAATTAACAGATACGCAAAATGTATATCTAAAAGTACACACAATTTTGTAACTTGGTTAAAAGATGATTATCGTAAAAAATTAAATGCCTATTTGCGTTCTAATTTTGATGAAGACTTCGAAAAAATACATGGTTATCCACCTGAAGATTAATTGTATAAATAAAATTTAATAAACCAAAAAAAGCTCAGAATATTCTGAGCTTTTTTATTGAATTATTATAAGATTCCACTTGTATTCTTATTAAGAAACTGTGTTAGTTTACCTTTCTCTACGTCTTCTTCCAAATCCGCCAGATTTTCTGTCTCCAGTGTTTTTAGGTCTGTCAAATCTTCTGTCAGATTTTCTTCCATCATCTCGTCTTTTCGAAGAACCTTCAGAACTTCTGCGTTTTCCAAAACCACCATCTTTTTTTCCAAAAGGTTTTTTACCACCTCTTCTTCCACCTCCAGAACGTTCTTTTTTTGTAATTTCTACATTTACAGATCTTCCATCAAAATCAGGTTGATTTGTTGAAAAAGATTCTAATGTTTTTTCTTCGTAATTTTTATCAATCTCAAAGAAAGAAAATGTGTCTAAAATATCTATAGCACCAATTTCTATTTTATCACCAATGTTTTGATCGTTTATTAAACCGATTAATTTTGCAGGGTTTAAACTGTCTTTTCTACCAATGTTGATAAAAAAACGTGTCATATTATCTGCTGTTGCTCTAGCTCTAGAATTATCTCTTCCTAAATCATTTAAATCTTTAGAATTTTCATAATACGCTAACATAGTATTAAATTCTAATGAAACAAATTTTTGTATTAAAGCCTCTCTATCTAAATCTTTTAGCTTGTCATAAATACTTGGTAGAAACTCTTTAATTTCAGATTCATTTACTTTCGTTTTTTGAACCTTATCAATTAAATTCATTAATTGATTTTGTACAATTTCTTTACCAGTAGGTACTTTTCCTTCTACAAACTTCTTTTTTATAATTCTTTCTATTGCTCTTAATTTCCCTTTTTCTTTACCATTTACTAGTACAATAGAAATACCTGTATTACCAGCTCTACCAGTTCTACCACTTCTGTGTGTATAGTTTTCTATTTGATCTGGTAATTTATGATTAATTACGTGAGTTAATTCTGTTACATCTAAACCACGAGCAGCAACATCTGTTGCAACCAATATTTGGATTGTTTTTTTACGAAACTTACCCATTACAGAATCTCTTTGTGCCTGAGATAAATCTCCATGCAAAGAATCTGCATTGTAACCATCTTTAATTAAATTATCTGCAACTTCTTGTGTTTCTCTTCGAGTTCTACAAAATATGATTGCATAAATATCTGGGTTTAAATCTGCAATTCTTTTTAAAGCTGGGTAACGTGTTCTTTCTGAAACTGCATAATATTCATGGCTTACATTATCTGAACCAGAATTTTTTTCACCAGAAGTAATTTCTGCAGGTTTTGTCATATAATTTCTAGCAATAGCCTCTACTTCTCTTGGAAAGGTTGCAGAAAATAATAAAGTTTGTTTGGTTTCTGGAGTAGCTTCTAAGACTTTATCAAGTTCTTCTTTAAAGCCCATGTTTAGCATTTCATCAGCCTCGTCTAAGACTAACCATTGTACATTGCCTAATTTTAAAGCTCTTCTGTTAATTAAGTCTACTGTTCTTCCTGGAGTTCCTACAACAATTTGAGATCCTTTTTTTAAAGACCTAATTTGGTCTTCCATACTAGAACCACCATAAACAGTTGTTACTTTAACGTCTTTTAAATATTTGCAAAAATCTTTAATATTATTACCAATTTGAACTGCAAGTTCTCTTGTTGGAGATAATATAATAGCTTGTACATTACTCTGACTTGCGTCTATAAGTTCTAATATTGGCAAACTAAAGGCAGCAGTTTTTCCTGTACCAGTTTGTGCAAATGCTTTTAAATCGTCTGTAGATGAAATAATTTGCGGAATCGCTTTTTCTTGAATAACGGTTGGTTTTTCATAACCTAAATCCGTCAATGCTTTAATGATAGGTTCTTTTAAACCTAATTCTAAAAATGTTGACATTACTGTGTTTTTTGTGGATTCACAGAACGCCCACCTGTAAACCCGTTTATAAATTCGGACTGATTTTTAATGAGTTAGCCTCAAAATAAAAATCGTGCAAATGTACATTAAATAAAATAGATATTACTTGTTACTTAGCTCTTTTAATTGAGAATAAATATTATTTGAAGAAATAGATGCATAACCATTTACTACTTTACCATCTTTATTTATAATAATAGAACGTGGCATTTTGCTGGTTAAAAAATTATTAGCATCACTTTTAGAATCTATATAAAATTGTTTTTTAATATCTAATTTATGAATTCTGTTTTTAGAATTTCCATCAATTTCTACTTGAATAAAATTAATATTTGGAAATTTTTTTGATAAATAATTCATCCTAGAAGATATATAAGTATAAGAAACGTATTCTGAATTCCAAAAGAATAAAAACGTATTTTTTCCTTTTATAATATCGTGTATGTTATGTTTTCCTTTGGCTAAATCATAAAGTTCAAAATTTGTTAAAACCTTATTTTTATGAATTGCTTTACTATCTGCTAATAATTGTCTTACATTTTCTTTATCTTCTGTATTGGTACTTAAATCAAAATACGTATCAAATGCATCTTTATTTATATTGCAACTAGATTTTTTGTAAAAATGACTAATAACTGTTTGTCTTAAAAAAGCATTTTTAGACTTACTTGAAGTTATTTTTTTATCGATAGTTTTTAATAAATCTACAGTAAAACCTGATGAGTACTCATTTATCATCGGTTTATGTCCTAAAGCATAGGTGGTATTATATAAATAATTTCTAACATAATGACTGTAAGGAGGGTAGTACATTAAAGAATCATTATTAATACTCGCTAATTTTCTATGGCTGTAAAAACTTTCTTCTAAATCATGAAAATCTTTATCTGCACTATATTTTTTATGTACTACAGGATATCTTTCAACTCTTGCGTAAATAGGATAATTTAAAGCTACTTTTAAAACAAGATTAAACTCAGGGGTTTCTTCTGGATGATTAAATAAATATTCTTTATAAGTAATATCTTTAAGATATAAAATAGAATCTATTTTATTTTTAAATTGTGTAGGCTCTAGTTTATTAAACTTATAAAAAGTTTTATCATTTTTTTCATTTTCTAAAAAACAATCAATTAAAATATTATTTCTTTCTCCACCTTTACCAGAAAAAACTAAAGATTCATCAAAATCCCATGTATTTAAACGCAACATTAAGCTATCCTTTTTTTCTAAATAAATATACTGGTTTTCTATACCATGAACAAAATAATATAAACCTTCGTTTATGTCTTTGTATTCACCTAAAAAACGATTGTTTTCATCTAGTTTTAAGGTGTCTATTACTTTGTCCATAGAATATAATACTACATTATTTGTTTTTGGGTTTATAATTTTGCCTCCAAAAAATGTATTCGAATTTTTAGAAGAATTACAACCCACAAATAATAATAAAATTACAATAGAGTTAAGTAAGTTTTTTAACATATATAATTTCGCTTTTAAGCTACAAGCAAATTTAAGCACTCATCTTTCTTTTGCTTGTTAATTCGTTGTTAAATTAGTTCTTAAAAATCGCTAAAAATTTTAAGAAAAGCATTTAAAATCAAGCGTAGAAAAACAAATCAAATTCGTACTTTTGCACAAATTTTAAAAAAATAATATGTTATCAGTTTCTAACTTATCTGTACAATTTGGCAAACGTGTTTTGTTTGATGAAGTAAATACCAAATTTCAAACAGGAAATTGTTATGGAATTATTGGTGCTAATGGAGCAGGAAAATCTACTTTTTTAAAGATTCTTTCTGGTAAACAAGAACCTACATCTGGTCAAGTTCATTTAGAGGCAGGAAAACGTATGTCTGTTTTGTCTCAAAATCATAATGAGTTTGATGAGTTTCCTGTTTTAGAAACTGTTGTGATGGGAAATAAAGAATTGTTTTCTATTAAAAAGGAAATCGATGCTTTGTATGCTGATTATACAGATGAAAATGCAGAAAAAATAGGAGAATTACAAATTGTTTTTGAAGAAATGAATGGTTGGAATGCAGATTCTGATGCAGCAGCAATGCTATCTAATTTAGGTATTTCAGAAGATTTGCATTACACTTTAATGAAAGATTTAGATGGTAAACAAAAAGTACGTGTATTAATTGCACAAGCTTTGTTTGGCAATCCTGATGTGCTAATTATGGATGAGCCTACCAACGATCTAGACTTTGAAACTATTGGTTGGTTAGAAAACTTCTTAGCAAATTATGATAATTGTGTAATAGTAGTTTCGCACGATAGACACTTTTTAGATGCAGTTTGTACACATATTTCTGATATAGACTTTGGTAAGATTAACCATTATTCTGGTAATTATACTTTTTGGTACGAATCTTCTCAATTAGCTGCAAAGCAAAGGGCACAACAAAATAAAAAGGCAGAAGATAAAAAGAAAGAACTGGAAGAATTTATCAGACGTTTTTCTGCAAATGTTGCTAAATCTAAACAAGCAACTTCTCGTAAAAAAATGATTGAAAAATTAAATGTAGAAGATATAAAACCTTCTAGTAGACGTTATCCAGCAATTATTTTTGAAAGAGATAGAGAAGCTGGAGATCAAATTTTAAATGTAGAAGGTTTATCTAAAGAATTTGAAGGAGAAAAATTATTTAACGACGTTCATATAAACTTAAATAAAGGAGATAAAATAGCCATAATTTCTAAAAATTCTAGAGCAGTAACTGCCTTTTATCAAATTATAATGGGTAATGAAAAAGCAGATGCTGGTAAATTTTCTTGGGGAGTTACCACAACACAGTCTTATTTGCCTTTAGATAATTCTTCTTTTTTCCAAAATGGAGAATTGAATTTAGTAGACTGGTTAAGACAATATGCACAGACAGAAGAAGAACGTGAAGAAGTTTTTTTAAGAGGTTTTTTAGGAAAAATGATTTTTTCTGGAGAAGAAGCTTTAAAGAAAAGTAACGTTTTATCAGGTGGAGAAAAAGTGCGTTGTATGTTGTCTAGAATGATGATGAAAAGAGCAAATATTTTAGTTTTGGATGAATCAACAAATCACTTAGATTTAGAGTCTATCCAAGCATTAAATAACTCACTAATTAATTTTAAAGGAACAGTTTTATTTACGACTCATGATCATGAGTTTGCACAAACTGTTGCAAATAGAGTAATTGAGTTAACACCAAAAGGAGTTATAGATAGATATAGTACTTTTGATGATTATTTATCTGACCCAAAAATTAAAGAATTGCGTGAGAAAATGTATTCTTAAGAGCATTTAATTCATAAAAAAAGGAAGCTAAATTGCTTCCTTTTTTTGTTTAATTGTTTTTAAAGAAAAGTTTATTTTTACATTTTTTGAATAAACATATTTAGTCTTGAAAGATGATCGATGATAATCTTTTGATGCAAGAATTTGTATGTAAGCACTTTTTTTAAGTTTTATTGAATAATGACCTAAACTATCCGTACTAATTTTATAATTTTCATATTTACTATATGATTCATCTGGGCTATTCTCATAACAAGCATTCTGAATTCTTATTGTTGCATTTTTTATAGGTAAATTTCCTTCACTTTTAACAAAACCAGTTATAATAACATTTTCAATATCTCTATTACTAAAACAACTTATAAAAATTAATAATATAATTAATAAAAATTTTTTCACTCTATTTTTTACTTAAAGGACTTATAATTTTCACATCAGAAAAAGAAATTGCACCTCTAACAACACCATCAATTGTATTTTTAAGTGCTTCTATCAATTGCATTTTTAATTGCGATTTATGGTAAATTAAACTCACCTCTCTTGCAGGAGAAGGATTTTTAAATTCACGTAAATGGCTTTTATCTACTTCACTTAAATCTAATGTATGTAAGTAGGGCAGAAGTGTCATTCCTAACCCTTCTTTAGAAAGTTTTATTAAGGTATCAAAACTTCCGCTTTCTAATTGAAAGCCTTTTTTATTATCAAGTTTATGTGTTCTGCATAAATTTATGACACTATCTTTAAAGCAATGTCCATCTTCTAGCAATAAAATATCTTCCATTTCTAACTCGTCTGCAGATATGTGTGTATTGTTAAAAAGTCTATGATTTTGAGGAATTAACCCCACAAAAGGTTCGTAATACAAAGGTTTTTCTTTAATAGCCTCATTTTCTAGAGGTGTTGCAGCAATTGCAGCATCTATGTGTCCATCAGATAATTTTCTAACAATTTCTTCAGTCGTTAACTCTTCTATAATTAGTTTTACTTTTGGATATTTTTTGGTAAAATTTTGTAAAAACATGGGTAATAAAGTAGGCATAATTGTTGGGATAATTCCCAATTTAAATTCACCTCCAATAAACCCTTTTTGTTGATGCACAATATCTAACATCCTATTGCTTTCATCTACAATTGTTTTGGCTTGCTCAACTATTTTTTTACCTACTTCCGTTAACTCTATTGGTTTTTTAGATCTATTAAAAATTTGTACCTCTAACTCATCTTCTAGTTTTTGAATTTGCATGCTCAATGTAGGTTGAGTTACAAAACTATGTTCTGCAGCAACTGTAAAATTTTGATATTCTGCTACAGATAAAACATATTTTAATTGTGTTATTGTCATTTGTATAGTAAATTTTGATAAAGATATTAAAACTATCAATAATAATTATAGTTATTATCGATTAATTTCTAATAATTTTGAAGTGTACATAAATAAAGAATTCAAAATTTTAAAAAAATGAATAATATATTAGGATTAGATAAAAACGAGAGTGCAAATATAGTTGATAATTTAAATGGATTGTTATCAAATTTTCAAATTTATTATCAAAATTTAAGAGGTTTGCACTGGAATATTAAAGGGAAAAACTTTTTTGAATTGCATGTAAAATTCGAAGAGTTTTATACAGACTCTCAAGTTAAGATAGATGAGATTGCAGAACGTATTTTAACGTTACAAGGTAAACCATTACACACTTTTTCTGATTATATAGAAAAAGCTTCTGTACCAGTTGGTAAAAACATTTCTAATGATGTAGAAGGTGTAGAGTTGGTTGTAAATTCGCTTTCAGAATTATTAAAAATAGAAAGAGTAATTTTAGAAGCATCTGACAAAGCAAATGATGAAGGAACAAACTCTATGATGAGCGATTTTATTGCTGAGCAAGAAAAAACCATTTGGATGTTAAACTCATGGTTAGGCAAATAAAAACCTTTAATAGGTAATTATTTTAAGTGATAAGAAATACCAATTTCAAAACCTAAGAATGTATAACCATTGTTAGGTTTTTTTGTGTCTAAATTAGAAATATGCCCAACATTAGAACCTATATATAAATTTGTTTTATCTAGAAATTTATAATTAAACCCAAGAGAAGCATTTTCTATAAATGTAAAACCTTTGGCTAGTCTTTCTGTTCTTTTATTAATTGTGGCAACTCCTAATCCAGCAGTAATTTGCAGATCTAATTTTTTAAAAATTTCTCTGTAAAAAGAAAAACCCAATTCAAAAGCAAACAGACGCATTGTTTTTAATTGAGTAAATTCATCAATTTTTGCTTTAAAATTTTCTTGATCAGGAGTAACAAAAAAAGGGTTTAATAATTGATGCTTTGCGATTTGTATTTGTGGTTGTACAATTAATTCAATATCAAATCCTTTCCATTTTCCTAGGCTGTAAAAGGCTTGAAGTTTTATTGTGTTGGAAGTATAGTAGTAATCTTTATCATTAAAAATAAAATTATCTTCATCTACATAGTTGTAGAGAATTCCAATTTTTTTAATATTAAAAATACCTTTTTTATTTTCTTGTGCTTTTAAATAAAAGCAAGAAAGAAAAAACAGAAAGAGTACTATTCTTCTTATCATTAAAAAATTATGAAAACATTTTAGCAACTTTTTCAGCCTTTCTACTTTCAGAGTAATCATAAAAACCTTCACCAGATTTTACGCCTAATTTTCCAGCCATTACCATATTAACTAATAAAGGACAAGGTGCATATTTTGGGTTTTTAAATCCATCATACAAAACATTTAAAATAGATAAACAAACGTCTAAACCAATAAAATCTGCCAATTGTAAAGGTCCCATAGGATGAGCCATACCTAACTTCATAACCGTATCAATTTCTTCTACACCAGCCACATTGTTATATAAAGTTTCTATAGATTCGTTAATCATTGGCAT
Source organism: Polaribacter sp. 2305UL8-11 (assembly GCF_058147165.1). NCBI lineage: Bacteria > Pseudomonadati > Bacteroidota > Flavobacteriia > Flavobacteriales > Flavobacteriaceae > Polaribacter > Polaribacter sp. 2305UL8-11. The sequence continues at coordinate 47,752 of NZ_JBYVJW010000013.1, forward strand.
TAAAATTCTATTAGCCACAAATCCTGGATAATCATTAACCTCAACAGGAATTTTATTTATTTTTTTTGATAAATCAACAATAGTTTGCATTACACTATCAGACGTATTGTAGCCTCTAATAATCTCTACCAATTTCATAATTGGTACAGGATTCATAAAATGCATTCCAATAACTTTTTCAGGTCTATTTGTAGCAGCTGCAATTTGCGTAATAGAAATTGATGAAGTGTTGGTTGCTAAAATGCAATTTTCTGAACAAACTTGGTCTAACTCTTTAAAAATTTTCGATTTTAAAACTGCATTTTCTGTAGCAGCTTCAACAACTAAATCAGCATTTTTTACGCCTTCTTTTATAGAAGTATATGTTGTAATATTGTTTAAAGTTTGGGTTTTATCAGCTTCCGATATTTTTTCTTTGGCAACCATTCTGCCTAAGTTTCTATCAATTGTAGCCATTCCTTTTTCTAAAGAAACTTCAGAAATGTCTATTAAACTTACATTATAATTAAATTGCGCAAACGTATGAGCAATTCCATTTCCCATTGTTCCAGCACCAATTACTGCTATATTTTTCATCAATAATATAATTTATTTTTGGGCGTTTTAACAGGCTATCCACTATATCTTTTTTACTTTGTTCTCGATACAAATTTGTTCATTCTTCACAAATTTACTCGAACTGACAGTAAAAAAGGATGTCGTTTCTATCCTTAACGCACTTATTTATTAACTTTTTGGTTAGCTTAAATATTTTTTGATTTATTTAACTTCCAATTTCCTTTTTCAAACTTCCAACTTCCAGCTTACTCTAAAAACAATCAATCACCATTTGCGCAACTCTTAAGGCTTCTGTACCAGCACTTAAAGTAACTACAGGAGTTGTGTTATTATTAATTGCATCTGCAAAAGTTTCTAATTCATCTAAAATGGCATTGTTGTTTTCTATTTCTGGATTTTCAAAGTAAATCTGTTTTTTAACACCTTCTGCATTTTGTAAAATCATAGCAAACTCATCTGGATTTTCAGGAACGTCTTTCATTCTTACCAATTCAGATTCTTTACTTAAAAAATTTACAGAGATATAAGCATCTTTTTGAAAAAACCTTGACTTACGCATATTTTTCATAGAAATTCTACTAGCAGTTAAGTTAGCTACACAACCATTTTCGAATTCAATTCTAGCATTGGCAATATCTGGAGTATCAGAAATTACAGAAACTCCACTAGCATGTACATTTTTTACTTTAGATTTTACAACAGAAAGTATAATGTCTATATCATGAATCATTAAATCTAACACAACAGGCACATCTGTACCTCTAGGGTTAAACTCAGCCAATCTATGTGTTTCTATAAACATTGGGTTATCTATCATATCTTTAACAGCTGTAAAAGCTGGGTTAAAACGCTCTACATGACCTACTTGACCTTTTACATGATATTGGCTAGCCAAAGTTTTAATAGCTTCTGCTTCTAAAACGGTTTTAGAAATAGGTTTTTCAATAAAAATATGACGTCCTTTTTCGATTGCTTTTTTTGCACAATCAAAATGAGATAAAGTAGGTGTAACAATATCTACAACGTCTACAGCATCAATTAAATCTGTAATAGAATTAAAAGAAGTATAACCAAATTCTTTGGCAACATTGGTTGCATTTTCTTTAGAAGGATCGTAAAACCCAACTAAATTATATTTTTCTGATTGTTGCAACAAACGCAAATGAATTTTGCCTAAGTGACCAGCACCTAAAACCCCAACTTTTAACATAAATAATTGTTTTTGTGTGTATTCTGAAATTAAAAAATCGAACGCTAACAAATATACAATTTTATGCCTATTTATATCAATTTATTACTATTTTTAGAACTCAGAAATTTGTAAATATTGAAAGATACTTCTAAACATCAAGGGCTTCGAAATAAGTTAGCGAATGTGCTAAAAGCAAAAGGAATTGAAGATGAAAACGTATTAAATGCAATTCGTAAAATACCACGTCATTTGTTTATAGATAGCAGTTTTGAATCTCATGCTTATCAAGATAAAGCATTTCCTATTGCAGCAGAACAAACTATATCTATGCCTTACACAGTTGCTTTTCAGTCACAAACTTTAGATGTTAAAAGAGATGAAAAAATCCTCGAAATTGGTACTGGTTCTGGTTATCAAACAGCAGTGTTATTAGAGTTAAAAGCAGAAGTATATTCTATAGAAAGACAACAAGAATTATTTAAAAAAACTTCATTGTTTTTACCAAAATTAGGTTATAAACCTAAGAAGTTTATTTTTGGTGATGGTTATAAGGGTTTGCCAGAACAAGCTCCTTTTGATAAAATAATAGTTACTGCTGGAGCACCTTTTGTGCCAAAACCATTATTAAGCCAATTGAAAGTAGGAGGTAAGTTGTTAATTCCTGTGGGAGATAAAACACAAATAATGACGCTTTTCATCAGAAAAACTGCCAAAGAATTTGAAAAGCACGAATTAGGCGATTTTGCTTTTGTACCAATGTTAGAAGAGAGGAATTAAATACAAAAAATTTATATAATTATTGATATAAAATATATCTAGGTGGTTTTAGTCCATTTAGTCTTAAATAGACAAGCATTTGCCCTCTGTGATTTGTAATATGATCTGAAAGCAACATTAAAATTTGACGTTTTGTTCTGTTTAAACCTAAATAGTCCAATCTATCATCTAATTTTTTTGTGTCAAATTTGGAGATTAATTTTATAGTTTCATCAAATGTTTTATTAATCGCAGCAATCATTTCTTTTTTTGACTTATCATCAATTTTTAGTTCTGTATCTGTATTCCAATCTCTTGCTTTTCGACCACCTAATAAGGTTTGACTATGCCAATCCATTGCCCAGGCAATATGCATCAAATTTTCTGCAAAAGTCATTGATTCTGGTGAAGCTTTAAAATCATACTTCTCTTTTGGCATTTCTTCTGCAACTAAAATCAAATATTTTCTAGAATTTTCTAATCGTTCTAGATAATCTTTTATATAATTACTTTGCTGAGACATTATGTTTGAAGCTATTAAAGAAAAAAATAAAAGAAGGCTAAATTTAATTTTGTATTTCATTTGATTTTGATATTTATATAATGATTAAAAATACTATTTTGCTCTTGTCCAATAAGCAGTTTTTCCAAATAAAGAAACTCCAATATAACCTCTAAGTTTTAATTTGTCTGGTTTTACCAATTTGATGTAACATTTATAGATTTTTCCATTTCTAGGATCTAAAATTTTTCCTCCAGACCATTCGTCATCATCTTTTTCTAGACCAGTAAGAATATCTAATCCTAAAATGGGTTTGTTTTTATTTTCTCCAGTACATTCTGTACAAACAGCATCTTTTCTTTCTTCTTTTTTTATTTCAATAATTTTGGCGTAAGCTTTTCCGTTTTTTTCGTAAACTTCAATTACGGAATCTACTTCTCCTGTATCTTCATTAGTAGAATGCCATTTTCCAAAAATGGTTTGTGAGTTTACAGAAATTGCTACTACTACCATTAAAACTGTTAATACTACTTTTTTCATGCTCTATATAATTTTTATAAATTTAACTTTTAAGGCTTTTTTTAGTTTATTTTTCTAATTGATTTTTTATAAACTTGCATCAAAATTTTCTTCCCATTTTCCTTGTACTCTTAAAACTTGCTCAATAACATCTCTTACACAACCTTCACCCCCTTTTTTATCAGAAATATATTTAGAAATTATTTGAATTTCTCTAACAGCATCATTTGGGCAAGCTGCTAAACCTACCAATTCCATCACAGGAAAATCAGGTACATCATCCCCCATATATAAAACATTTTCTGGTTTTAAACTGTACTTTTTTTTAAGTTCTTTATACTGTTTTATTTTATTATGAGCACTTAAATATATATCTTCTATACCTAAAGCTGCTAATCTGTTTCTAACACCTTCATTAGTTCCTCCAGAAATAATACAAACTCGAAATCCTTTGTTTAAAGCATTTTTCATTGCATAACCATCTTTAACGTTCATGTGCCTTACCAATTCGCCATCAGGCATAATAGTTAACATTCCGTTTGTGAGTACACCATCTACATCAAAAATAAAAGTGTTTATTTTTGCTAATAATTGTTTGTAACTAACTTCCATATATTTTTATAGTTTGGTACCTTTAAACTGTGCTAAAGGTGATATTTTAAATGTATTTAATCAACCGAATTCTGGATTGATTTTGTTAAGGTTTTATAAATTTCTTGATGTTTGCTATGTAACAAATCTAAATGATTTTTAATTGTTTTTTTATCTTTTCTAATTGCAGGCCCAGTTTGTGCTTTTTCTGGTGGTAATGTTTCAATTTTAGCAGCAGTTTCTTTAATTAAAGGTTGTAAAATTTCAAAAGGGACATTGTTTTCACTGCAAATATCATTCCCAATTTTATACAAATGATTGGTAAAATTATTTACAAAAACAGCAGCAACATGTAGGGCTTTTCTTTGCTCAGAATCAATCATATAAGTTTTATTACCTATTGATTTTGCTATTTTTTCAAGCAATTTGTAATCGTTTTTACTTTCTGCTTCTAAACAAAAAGGGATTTCAGAAAAATTAATTTCTTTCTCTTTAGAAAAGGTTTGTAGCATGTAAAAAACACCTTTTTTAGAGTTGTTTTTTAAATCATTTAACGCAGAAGCTCCAGAAGTGTGGACTACAAAATTATTTTTAATTTTTGATGAAACTTCTGCAATGGCATCATCTGAAACTGCAATTATAGTGACATCTGCTTTTGGAATGGCTTCTAATTTTCTAGAACTGATTGTTTTAACTACAACTTTATCAGCTTTTAGAAAAGCTTTATACAAATGTGTTGCTACATTTCCATTACCAACAATTAAAACTGATATCATAAAACGAAGATATTGAAATTATGAATAAGATTTAGATTTGATTTTCTTAAATTAGCTGATGTAATAAAGTTTAATAGTTGAAAGAGTTTATTTGTTTATTATTTGCTTTTTTTCTTTTTTTTTCTTGTAAAAAAAAAGAAATTTCTAATTTACCTTTTGAAATAAATCATAATATTTCTTGTGATGATTTATATGAAAATGGTTACAAAAGAACTTTTGGAATTGATGTTGTTATGATAGGCAAGATTTTAAAAGATACCACAATTCATTATCAAATAGATGTACCAGCAGTCAAATATAATATTAATTTTAAAGATTTAGAAGAGAATATTCCAATCGAAATTGATACTTTAAAAAAGGTTACTTTATATGATAAATATTTAAAAAAGGAAGCCTTAGAATTAAATGATTCTATTTATGAATTAGTTTGGGGTAGTATAAAACAGCAACAAAAAAGTGTTTGTAAAGGTGGTTTAGTTAGTTGGAGAAACTTTATATTGGAAATAAAGAGGTATGAAGCTGAAAATTACAGAAATACAATTAACTCAAAAAAATATAAAATTTTAGACATAGAAAGAAAGTCTAAATATGTAATTGATAAATTTAAAGTTATCAATTTAAAAACAAAAGATACTTTTAATTGTTCTGTGTATGAACAAAATAAAAAATATTATTTTTCATCAACTTTTTCACTAATTAATTATGAATAAAAAACTAGGAATAAATACAACTTGTGTTCACGTTGGTGAAGTGAAAGATGAGCAATTTAAAGGAGCAGTTTCGCCAATTTATCCTTCTACTTCTTATGCTTTTGATGGTGTTGATGTAAAACGCTATCCAAGATATTTTAACACGCCAAACCAAGAAATGCTGCATAAAAAGATTGCTGCTTTAGAAAAAACGGAAGATGCATTGATTTTTGGTTCTGGAATGGCTGCAATTTCTTCTGCTTTATTTGCTTTTTTAGAAAAAGGAGATCATATAATTATTCAGCAAGTAATTTATGGTGGAACCTTCAATCTTATTGTTTCTGAATTTGATAAATATGGAATCGAATATTCTTTTACAGAATCTGATAAAGTAGAAGATTTTAAGCCTTTAATCAGAGAAAACACCAAAATCTTATATATAGAAACTCCTTCTAATCCTTTATTAGGAATTACGGATATGCAAGCAATATCAGCTTTAGCAAAAGAAAATGAAATTTTAACAATGATTGATAATACGTTTGCATCACCCATCAATCAAAATCCTGTCGATTTTGGAATTGATATTATGTTGCATTCTGCCACAAAATATATGGGAGGTCATTCAGATATTTCTGCAGGAGCAATTGCTGCATCCAAAGAACATATTGAGCAAATTTGGAAAACAGCCATTAATTTTGGAGGAAATTTAAGCGACCAAACTGTTTGGTTATTAGAAAGAAGCTTAAAAACTTTGAATTTGCGTGTTAAAGAGCAAACAAAAAATGCGGAAATAATGGCAGAATATTTAGAAAGTAATTCTAATATAGACAGAGTTTATTATCCAGGATTAAAAAGTCACCCACAATATAACTTAGCAAAAAAGCAGATGAAAGGTTTTGGTGCAATGCTATCTTTTGAGCTATCAAAAGGAATTGATACTATGCAATTTCAAAACAATTTACAATTGATAAAACCTTCTATGAGTTTGGCTGGGTTAGAAAGTACTACTGTAAGCCCAACACAAACTACACATGCATTATTAAGTGAAGAAGAGCGTTTAGAAAGAGGAATTAAGGCTGGATTGATAAGATTCTCTGTGGGAATTGAAGAAACAGAAGATTTAATTGCTGATATAGAACAAGCCATAAAAAAAGCAAAGAATTAATTAAATTCTTTGCTTTAAATAACTTGTAATAGTTATACTTAAAAAGGCCAAATAATTGGAACTAATAATAATGTTGTAATTATAAAAAGGACTAAAAGAGGTAATCCTACTTTAAAATAATCCATAAATTTATAATCACCAGAACTCATAACCATTGCATTTGTTGTAGTACCTATTGGAGTTAAAAATGCTGTAGAAGCACTAATAGCAACAGTTATTAACAAAGGTTCAGGTGAAATTCCTACTGTATTTGCAGCCAAGAGTACAATTGGTGCCATTAATACTGCTGTTGCAGAATTATTAATAAACTGACTAAAAGTAGTTGTTAATATAAAAATACCTGCTAATAACAATGTGGGGTTGTCTTTACCTAAAAAACTAATTAAAGAGTTAGAAATCATTTCTGCTGCTCCTGTTTTTTGAATGGCAACTCCCATTGGAATCATAGCAGCAATCATTACCACACTTGTAAAACTGATACTTTTATAAGCTTTAGAAAATGGGACACATCCTGTAAATAATACAATACCTGCAGAAATTAAAGCAGCAATAGATCCAGGAACTATTTTTAAAACCAGCATCATAATCATTAATACTAATGCACCTAATGCAATGTAAGATTTTGGTGTTAATTCGTCTACATCTTTCAGCATTTCTTCAGGACGTCCAACTACTACTATGTTTTTATGTTGTTCTTTTAGTTTTTCGATATTTTCCCAAGGACCTCTTATAATAAAACTATCTCCAGCATTAACCGTAATTTTATCTTCTAAATATGGTCTTTTGTGTCTAGAAGTTGCTAATAATTGGATATCGTATCTTTTAAAATACTCTTGTAATTTAATTTCTCTACCCACTAAACGAGATTTTGGAGTTACAATCACTTCAGACATCCCAACTTCTTGATTTATTAAATTGGTTCTTAATTCAGTTTTTGCAGATTCTTTTGGTAATAATCCCAATCTAAACTTTATCATTAGTTTATTAATATCTTCTGTAGTTCCTTTTACAGTTATAATATCATGATATTTTAAATAGGTGTCATTTTCTGGAAATTCTATAAAAGGTTGTGTCCCTTTTAATCTATTTGGGTGTCTTCTTTTTAAACGAATTACATGAATATGGTATTTGTTTTCCAAATCCCAATCGCTTAATTTCGTGTTGATTAAAGGTGATATAGAACGAATTCTTAATCTGTAATAATCATTATCAATTTGATAAGCTTCTATCCATTCATGTAATGTAGAATCTATATTAACTGGTTTGTTATTTGTTTTATTTTTAGGTAATATTTTAAAACCAACATACCTAAAATACAATAATGCAATTATTAGTAAAGGCAAGCCAATTAAACCAAATTCAAAGAAAGAAAAACCTTCATATCCAGCATCTATTAAAGCATTATTTGCAATAATGTTTGGAGGTGTACCAGTTAATGTTAATAAACCACCAGTGTTAGACCCAAAAGCAACAGGAATTAATATTTTTGAAGGCATTGTACCAATACTCCAAGCAGAAGAAATTGTTGCTGGTAATAAAGTTGCTACAGTACCTGTATTGCTTACAAAACCTGATAAAACACCAGAACCTAAGGTGATAATAACCAATAATTTAGGAACACTTTTTCCTGCTAATTCAATTAGTTTTTTACCAGCTAAAGCTGTCCATCCTGTTTGAGATAATCCTTCACCAATAATAAATAAAGCAGCAATCATAATTACAGTAGAATTGCTAAAGCCACTTAACGTTTCTTTTAAATCTAAAATTCCGCATAAAAATAAACTCAGCATAGACACAAGTGCAATTACATCTGGTGAGTATTTACCCCAAACAAATAGGCCAATGGTAATTGTTAAAATAACGAGCATTAAAATCATAATTTTTTGTTTAAAATAGTTTGTTTTGTTTATGTAAGTAAAATTAATGCCATTGTTTGCTTGGTTTTATGACATATATCATCCCTTTTAGCATCTATATATTTTTATCAATTTGCTAAAAATAAAGATAATATTTATACAAAATGAAACACGAAATCGAAATAGAAATATGAGCCTTTTAAATAATGTTTCTAAAAAGGTTATTTTTGATGTTTTAAATGATGATTTATTGTTCAAAATAATTCTTTTTCTTTAAAAAAGGAAGCAGATTTGTTTCTAAAAAATAGGGTTATGAACATAAATTACAATAATAAATATTTTATGAAATTAGATATTTTAGCTTTTGGTGCACATCCTGATGATGTAGAGTTAGGTTGTGGAGCCACTATTGCAAAAGAAGTTGCTTCTGGAAAAAAAGTTGGTATTATAGATTTAACTAGAGGCGAGTTAGGAACACGTGGTTCTGCAGCTTTAAGAGACAAAGAGGCTGCAAATGCTGCAAAAATATTAGGAGTTTCAGTACGTGAAAATTTACGTTTTGCTGATGGTTTTTTTGTAAATGACAAAAGGCATCAGTTAGAAATTATAAAAATGATTCGTAAATACCAACCAGAAATTGTGTTGTGTAATGCTATTGATGATAGACATGTAGATCATCAAAAAGGAAGTAGTTTGGTTTCTGATGCATGTTTTTTAAGCGGATTATTAAAAATACAAACAGCAGTAGAAGGGAAGCAGCAAGAAAAATGGAGACCTAAACAAGTATACCATTACATACAATGGAAAAATATAGAGCCTAATTTTGTTGTTAATGTGGGAGATTTTATAGAGAAAAAAACAGCTTCAGTATTAGCTTATGCTTCTCAGTTTTACGATCCAAAAAGTAAAGAACCAGAAACACCAATAACTAGTAAAAATTTTATAGACAGTATTAATTACAGGGCTAGAGATTTGGGGAGATTAATTGGAGTAGAGTATGCAGAAGGCTTTACTACAGAACGTTATGTTGCTATAGAAAATTTAGACAAATTAATTTAATTTTTTCTTTTAAAAGAAAAGAAAAAATAATTATATTTGCACCCGCAAGTTACATGGTGGTTGTAGCTCAGTTGGTTAGAGCGTCGGTTTGTGGTACCGAAAGTCGTGGGTTCGAGCCCCATCTTCCACCCAAAACACAAAGCTTCTTAGAAATAAGGAGCTTTTTTTGTGTAACAATGTTTGTAAATAGTAAAAAAGGGCGAGAAGTTTATCTTGAGCGAAGTTGAAAAGGGTATTATTTTTCACCCAATGATAAAATATTTTTTTAAGCCTAGTATATTTTCTGAGAATATTTACATGTAATTCCATATTAAGATGAGACAAACACGTAAAAAAAAAGACTTCACTTTATAAAGTGAAGCCTTTTTTTAAATGCTCTTAATTAGGGGGTGAGCTAGCAATAAATGTACTGAATAAGTGTTTAAAAATTAAATTAACCTTATAGGGATAGCTAATCAGTTTTTTTTAACATAATTTTCAATACTAGACAATTTTTCAAAAATATCTATTGATATCTTTTCAAATTGGTTTTTAACTACTTTCCTTACATGATAATCTATAGGGGATCGATTTTCATTTACAGATTTGTAGTCTTTTTTAATATTTCCAATTCCTTTAAATAACCAAATTGGATCTATTGAACTTATATTGTCGATAATTCCAAGCAAGATCGTTTCGTTAGGTTTTTTTGTATAATTTAAAACTGCACTAACCAATTGCTGTGATACTCCTATGAGTTTCGAAAACTGTTTTTGGTTTAATCCAGAATCTTTAAAAACCTTAACTATTCTTTCTGTTCTTTTTTTATCTTCAATATTCACTTTTTTTTTAATAGGGGATTACAAACATATATAAAAAAAACCACATTTGATGATAATATTTTATTTTATTTTCAATTTTTATATGATTTTACCTATATTTTAATGATTTTTTTATTAAACTTTTAATTGATATAATTATATTTAATTATTTGATTTGTAATAATTTGTATTATTTATTTTAAAATATAAAATTTTTTAAAATATTTTTACCACAAATTATGATAAAAAATACACATTTGATGATTTTATTAGTTTTTATACTCTAAAATAAGATGTAAATACCATAAAAAATTACTAAAAAAAATCTATTTGAACGATATTTGTGAGGTATAATTTTAGGTAAATGAGAAATTAGGATGTTAAAAAAAACTGCTAATGAGTCATTTTTTTTTAATTAAAAAACAAAGAAATCTATTAAAATAATGGCACTATTATTCTTAATAGATAAATAATAAAATATCTTAATTAGTGAAAAAAAAGAAATTTTTCACCTGATATCTTGTTTTATTATTTTTTTGTGAAGTACTTATATTTTAAAATATTCTAAAACTTCTGCACGTTTTCTAACAGAAACAGGAACATTAGAGTTGTCTGTAAGAATTAAATAACCACCATCAGACTTTATGAACTCTTTAATATATTTAGTATTTATTAAATGACTTTGATGTACTCTTTTAAAGCCAACTTCTTTTAACAGGTCTGCATAAAATTTTAAAGTTTTAGAAACTAAAATTTTAGTACCATCATTTAAATAAAAAGTAGTGTAATTATTATCTGCTTTGCAACGTATAATATCTGAAATGGTAGTTACTATTATTTTTTGTGAAGTGTGTAAAGAAATTTTTTCTAATGTATTATCTGGTTTTGTAATGGCATTTTTTAAAACATTTAACTGCTCTTTTTCTGGTTGAATTTGCAGATGTACTTTTTCTATAGCATTTGCCAAATCTTTATCTGAATAAGGTTTTAAAATATAATCTATGGCTGCAAACTTAAAAGCTTTAATAGCATAAGCATCACTAGCAGTTACAAATATTATTTTAGATTTTAAATTTGGGAAAATTTCTAGCAAATCAAAGCCAGTGCCATCTCCTAACATAATGTCTAAAAAGAGAATATCTGGTTCTTGTTGCTGTATTTTTTTTGCTGCATCAATTACGCTTTTAGCAGTACCAATAATCTGTATTTCTTTATAATGTTTCTTTACATCACTCACCAACATTTCTAATGCTAATGAATTATCTTCTACTACAAATGCTGTAAGTTTATCCATATTTGATGTTAAAAATCTGTTTTAAGTGGTATCTTAAATGAAACTCTTGTGCCACTTACTATATTTTTTATTATTATTTCCTCAATTTTAAAACTGCTTTTAGGAGATAAGTTTTCAATTCTTTCTTTGGTTAAAGACAAAGCAACAGATTGATGTTTTTTATTATTTTTATTTTGCGATTGATGCAAACCAATACCATTATCTTCTATTGTAAGATACAAAAAATGATGTTTTATTTGAAATGAAATAGTAAGGTTTGCACTTTTAGTATTTTTCTGGAATCCGTGTTTGATAGCGTTTTCAACAAAAGGCTGAATTAGCATTGGCGGAATTAATATCTCTTCTGTGTCTATATTGTTTAACGATGTTTTAATAGAAAACTCAAAGTCTTTAGAACTCATTTTTTGTTCTAATTCTAAATAGTTTTTTAAAGTTTCAATTTCATCCTTTAGGGTAATTTCTTCTAAACGAGCATTATTTAAAACACTTCTAAGTAATATTGAAAACTGAGAAATTGTGGTATTAAGTTCTGATGATTTACCATTATTGCCAAGTGCTTTGATGCCATTTAATACATTAAATATAAAATGAGGATTCATTTGCAACTGCAATGCTTTTTGCTCTAAACTTAATAAGTAATTCTCTGTTTTTAGTTTGTCTATTTCTTTTTTGCTTTTCTTTTTTATTTGTTTTAGTCGGATATCTATAAATAAAGCAATTATTAAAAACAGCAAACAAATGCATAATATTATAAACCAAATCTGTTCATAAACAGGTTTTTCTATATAAAATTGAAATTCGATTTTATTACTTAATTTTTTTCCTTTTTTAGATTGAACCGAAAATTGATATTTCCCTGATTTTAGATTGGCGAATTCAATAGTGTTTTTTGAACTCCAAGGAGAAATATTATCATTTAATTTGTATTGATATTGTATGTTTTTTGGGTTTTCTAAATCTATAGTTTTATAAGTGATAGAAATATTATTCTCATTTGGTTTTAGGGTTAATTTCTTATTGTGTAAAGCAATGCTACTATAGTTAATAGCTACTTTTTCTAAATAAATTTGAGGTTTTTTATTATTAGAAACACTTTTAGTTGTGTTCAATTTATAAAGACCTTTATTAGAACTTCCAATCCAAATTGAACTTTGATTGTCTTTAAAAACTGTATTTATGTTGTTAGAAATAGTTGAATTGTATCTATTAATTTTTCTTTTGAAAGATAATCTAAATGCATTTAAAACTACAATTCCGTTTTCTTTTGTACAAACCCAAAGTTCGTTATTTATAAGTTTTATAGAGCTTATATTTTTTTCGGTTATGATTGAAGAAACGACTTTGTTTTGTTGAATAATTTTGATTCCGTTGTTTTTAGTTGCTACAAATATTTTGTCATTAAATTTTGTTATAGATACAATTTCATCATTTAAAAGAGTTTCTATTTTGTTAGGTTTAATAAGCTGATCCAAGAGCCAAAGAGATTTATTTGTTGCTACATAAATTCCATTATCTGTCACCAAAAAATCTTTAACTGGAAAGAAATCTATTTTTGTATTAATTTGTAAGGGTTGTAAATAATTTTTTTGAAGTTGATAAATTCCTTGTTGAGTTGCTAAAAATAATTTAGAATCAAAAGAAATTATTTTATGTACTTTTTCTTTGCCTAAAAATTTAAAAATGTTGTTTTTATAAAGGTACAAGCCTTTTTGATGCCCAATTAATAAAGAGTCATTTTTAGTAAAAAGAGTATTTGCTTTGGAAGAAGTATGGAGCTGATAGTTCTGAAATTTATCGCCATCAAAAGAAATTAACCCTTGATCTGTAGCTAGCCATAAATAACCAATCTTGTCTTGTATAATATCGTTTATACCTGTATTTGTTAATCCATCTGCTGTAGAAAAATGTTTTATTTTTTGTTGCTGAGAAAAACTATTTAAAGTCATCATCAACAATAAAAAAAGGTAGGATTTAAAAACGTTTCGCATTTATACAAAATTAGTGAATATTAAATTTTTTAAAGTAGATTTATATAAACTTAAATTCGGTTTTATTTATCAACTGAGAATTTTATTATTTAGGTTGTTACTTTTCATAAAAACAAATTAAAGATAATTTTGGACTACAACATCATTTTAGATATTTATTAAAACGCCATCACACTATTTTTATTTAGTGCAATGACGTTTATCAACCTACAATTTCCATTCCATATTACTTCATAGCATACAAACGCTTGTTGCTGGTATCTGGTTCTATATGCTTTAAATCTCCATAAGGTTTTATTAATGGTTTTAAAACAACTAAGCCAGTGGTTCTTCCTCTTATTACTAATGTGCTGTTTTTTACACTCCAATTCCATCTAAATTTTTCTAAAGGGATGTTGTATTTTTCCATTTCTACCATTAATTCTGGTTGCTGTTCAATCCAATCCATTACTTCTTCTTGCATTGTAAATATTGGCATTTCATCATCTGTATTATGGAAACCAAACTCCCATTTAATTGGAATTGAAAACTGAGTTGTATACGCTTCCCCCACATATCTTTCTTCTTCATTATTTAGTGCATCATACCAATCAATATCTTTTTCTTCAGGATATTTTTTAGCAATTTCTTTTGATAAATCTGTTTTCCCTGGTGATTGTGCTGTTGGATAAAACACATAATAAGGCTGTGCTAAATAATGATTGGCAAATTTTCCTCCAAAAATGGTATAATAAGGAGAGGCAATAACTTTTGGCAACTTCTTAGCAGAAAGTGCATCTTTTAAGGTTTTTAACAGCTCTTTATTCTCTACAAGTCCAGATGCATGAAATACGATTTTGGTATTGTTATTTACCACGTTTTTTAAAGAAGGTAAAGTACCTTGTGTAATACTTTTTCTTAGAGCTTCTGTAGTAATTTTTTCACCATTAACAATAGTTTCTAAATTCATTCCTTTGTAAGGATTGCTTTTGTTTACAATATGAACTTCTCCATAAGGATTTTTGTTGGCATTTTTATTTAACCAAGTAATAATTTCTTCTAAAGAATATTGGCCATCAACTACCTTGTGTCCTTTTTCTTGAAAATAGGTTCTGGCATTCGAGTAAAAGGTTTCATTACCTTTATCAAAGCCAGCTATAAAAACAATTGGTTTTCTTGAAACAACTTTAACTTCTTTTTCTTCTTTAATAGGTGTGTTCTTTGCGATTACAACTGCCTCTTTTTCTTTTTTTACTTCTTTTTTATCACAACTGATAAAAGGACTACTTAATACAATTAGACCTGTAACAAATACTGATTTTTTTAGGAATGTTCTCATGATTTCTACGTTTTAAAATGTTAATACACAGTAAAAGTAGCGAGGAAGGTTAGTTAAATTTTGGCAGTATTAGAATTCGTGAGAGGTGAATTAGAATTCGTTAATTTAAAATAATTTTTGCCAGAAACTCACAAATTTTATGTTTTAATGAAGACAAAAAATATTATTCTTTAATAACTTTATTATAATCTACCAATTCTGTCAACCCAACTTTATTTGGGTTTTCTGCAAAAGAGCGTAAATACACATCCATAAAATTAATAATTCTTTCTTCTGGGTAGAATAAAACTTTGTTATCGTATTGTGCCCATTCATTCATATTTAAGTATGCTTTACCATTTTCAAAGCGATAAAATTTCTGAATGTGTTCTGGTAACGCATCTTCTAATTCTTCATCTAAAAACACATTGTAATATTTTAAATCTGCTGTAAAAAAATGAAAAGAAAGTAAATTGTCATAAAACCCAGTAAGGTTATTAGCTAAAGGTAAAAAGATGGTAAAAACTAAAATGGCTAATTTTTGTTTGTTAAAGAATTTTAAGAAAAACTCAAATGCATTTGTGGTTTTTAAGGTCCAAAAAATAATAACAACACTTAACATATTCTGGATATTCCAAGGCACCACATTATAACCATAACCTAAATAGAATAGGAGAAAAGTGATAATTGCATGCATAGATAAAATAAAAAATACACCAAATTTTCTTGTTTTATTGAACAATAACAAAACACCCATACTTGCTTCTAACCAAGGAACAGCGTAGGTAAACAACTTTAAAAACCATTGAGGAAGGCAAATTAAAGCTGTGTTTACACTATCTGCACAGCTAAAATGTTTGTTTAAAGCACTTAACCATTGTATGTAAAAAGCTTCGTTTACTTTTTGAATTCCGCTCCAAAAATAAGTGGCAAAAAAGATGAGGATTACTGCATATAAAACTTTTCTTGCATCTGCTTTTTTATTGAAAATTTCAATGGCAAAAATGGTTAAAAAACTTTGATAAAAATAGGGTTGAAGCCTGTTTTGATCCACCAAAGCTAAAAAAAGATAGAGCAAAATAATGGTCCAACCTTGCCATCTTTTATTCTGAAAAATATATACAATCTGAATTAAAAAGAAGAAACCAGCTAAAATATAATCGAAAGGAGCTGTTGGTATTGGTAACCAATCAAACAACGGAATTACAGGAAATATTTTGATAGTAACCCATAATTTTGGAGCATAGACCATTAACACCAAAACTGCAAGGATTGCTAAAATTCTTACGTAGTTTATTTTTTGTTTGTCTGTTAGGTTTTTGAGCATATTATAAATTTTATATTTCAGACCTCATAGGTTTTCAAAACCTGTGAGGTCTTATTATTTTTTAAAACACCAATTTCTCTGCCAAATATTTAGCAGTATATGACTCTTTATTTCTTGCTAATTCTTCTGGAGTTCCTTGGAAAATCAATTCGCCTCCATTTTTTCCACCTTCTAAACCCAAATCTATAATATAATCTGCACATTTAATAAGTTCTATATTATGCTCTATCACAATAATAGAATGTCCTTTTTCAATTAACGCATTAAACGATTTTAATAATTTTTGAATATCGTGAAAATGCAAACCTGTTGTGGGTTCATCAAATATAAACAAGGCTTTGTCTTTGGTGTTTCCTTTTACTAAAAACGATGCTAATTTTATTCTCTGAGCTTCACCACCAGAAAGTGTAGAAGAAGATTGCCCTAAAGTTACATAACCCAAACCTACGTCTTGTAAAGGTTTTAATTTACTTGCAATTTTTGTAACTAAGTTTTCAGAGAAAAATGTAACTGCATCATCAATCGTTAAATTTAAAATATCATCAATCGATTTTCCATCAAACTTAACTTCTAAAACTTCTTTTTTAAAGCGTTTTCCATTACAAACATCACATTCTAAATGTACATCTGCCATAAATTGCATTTCTATGGTCACTTCTCCTTCGCCTTTGCAAACTTCACAACGTCCACCTTCTACATTAAAAGAAAAATGTTTGGGTTTGTAGTTTCTAATTTTTGATAATTTTTGATTCGAAAATAACGCTCTAATATCATCATAAGCCTTGATATACGTTACAGGATTTGAACGAGAAGAGCGTCCAATAGGATTTTGATCGATAAATTCTACATGCTTTAAATTCTCGAAACTTCCTTTTATTTCTGTATGTTGTCCTATTTTATCTCCATAACCAATCATTTTTTTTTGCATTGATGGATATAAGATCTTCTTTACCAACGTACTTTTACCAGAGCCAGAAACTCCTGTAATTACAGACAAACAATTTAGAGGAAAAGTAACATCTATATTTTGTAAATTATGTTCTCTTGCACCAATTATTTGAATGTTATTTTTTGATGTTCTACGTTTTGTTGGAACTTCAATTCTTAAATCATCATTTAAATATTGTGCTGTTAAAGAATTGGATTTTAAAATTTCATCAAAGGTTCCTTCAGCAACTACATTTCCTCCAAAAGTTCCAGCTTCTGGACCAATATCGATAATGTAATCTGCTTCTTTCATAATATCTTCATCATGCTCAACCACTACAACTGTGTTGCCTAAATCACGTAAATTTTTTAAAACACCAATTAATCTTTCTGTATCCTTTGGATGCAAGCCAATACTGGGTTCATCTAAAATATACATAGACCCCACCAAAGAACTCCCCAATGAAGTTGCTAAATTAATACGTTGACTTTCTCCTCCAGAAAGTGTGTTAGAGGTTCTGTTGATGGTTAAATAATTCAAACCAACATCCGTTAAAAATTTAAGGCGATTGTTGATTTCGGTTAACAAACGTTTCCCAATTTTTTCTTCGTATTTATCTAATTTTAAATTTTTAAAAAATACTGATAATTCATCCAAAGGAAGTGTTACCAAATCAGAAATTGTTTTGCCATTTATTTTTACATAATCTGTTTCTTTACGTAAACGCTTGCCATTACAAGTGGTGCATTTTGTTTTTCCTCGATAACGAGACAACATTACACGATTCTGAATTTTATAACTTTTTTCTTCTAAAGCTTTAAAAAAGTGATGGATTCCATTAAAGCTTTTATTTCCATTCCAAACTAATTCTTGTTGTTTTTCTGTTAATTGAAACCAAGGTTTATGAATTGGAATATCAAATTGATAGGCAACATCAATTAAATCTTCTTTATAATGAATGTAAGAAGGCGTTTTAAAAGGAAAAATAGCGTCTTCCATAATCGATAAACCAGTGTTTGGAATTACCAAATCTTCGTCAATACCAATAACATTTCCATAACCTTCGCAAGTAGGGCAAGCTCCATAAGGATTGTTAAAACTGAATAAATGCGTATTGGGTTCTAAAAAAGACATTCCATCTAAATCGAACTTATTACTAAATTCGGTTACTTTATTATCTGCTAAATTCTCTATAAAACAAACTCCTTTTCCTTCGAAAAAAGCAGTCTGAATAGCATCTGCTAATCTATTATAAAAATCTTCATCATCTTTGGTTACAATTCTGTCAACAACTAAAAAAAGCGGTTCATTTTTGTAATCTTTCTGAGGAAAATCAGCAATTCTATGCACTTTATCATTCCATTTTAAACGTGCATAACCTTGTTGTTCTAAGACTTGCAGAACAGTTTTTAAATCTCGATCTTCATTAATTGTAATCGGAGCCAATAATAAAAGTTTGGTTTTGTCTTCGAAATTTTTTACAAAATTCACTACATCAGAAACCGTGTCTTTTTTTACTTCTTGTCCAGAAATAGGAGAGAAGGTCTTACCAATTCTGGCATATAATAATTTTATATAATCATAAATTTCTGTACTTGTACCTACTGTAGAACGCGGATTTGTTGAGTTTACTTTTTGTTCTATTGCAATTGCAGGTGCAATACCTTTAATGTAATCTACTTTTGGTTTGTGTAATTTTCCTAAAAACTGACGAGCATAAGAAGATAAACTCTCTACATAACGTCTTTGGCCCTCTGCATACAACGTATCAAAAGCTAAAGAAGATTTTCCAGAACCAGAAAGTCCTGTAATAACAACCAACTTATTTCTTGGAATTACAACATCTATGTTCTTTAAATTATGGAGTTTAGCTCCTTTTATTATGATGTTTTTCTTAGGATTTATGGTAGAAATATCTGTCTTCATGTATCAAAAATATAAGCTATAAATTTACCAAAAAACGAACTTTTATTTAAGTATTTTACATTTTTTTTAAGAAAAGTTTGTTGAATTGAAAAATAATACACATATTTGTTATTCATAAATCACACAAAATTAGACGTATATAGCTTAAAATTACTTTAAAATTATTAACAAAATAATAAAAAGAAAGGCCACTTGCTTTTCTTCAAAGTAATTATGATACGTTCAAAAACAATTTCTGATAGCATTTTAGTAAGCGATTATATTAAAGGAAATGAAGCTTCTTTATCTGTGCTTATACAAAGACATCAACAACGTTTATTTAGCTTTATTTATAGTAAAGTTCAGAATAAAGATATTACTGAAGATATTTTTCAAGATACTTTTATTAAAGTAATTAGAACTTTAAAAAAAGGTAATTACAATGAAGAGGGTAAATTTTTACCTTGGGTAATGCGTATTGCTCATAATTTGGTAATTGATCATTTTAGAAAATCGAATAGAATGCCTTCTTTTAAAAATACAGATGAGTTTGATATTTTTTCTGTTTTAGGTGATGGTAATTTAAATGCAGAAAAGCAAATTATACAAGAACAGATTTATAATGATGTAAGAGAGCTTGTAAATGAGTTGCCAGAAGAACAAAAAGAAGTTTTGGTAATGCGTATGTATAAAGATATGAGTTTTAAAGAAATAAGTGAAAACACTGGTGTTAGCATTAATACAGCACTGGGTAGAATGCGTTATGCATTGATAAATATGCGTAAATTAATAGAAAAACATAAAATTATTTTAGTAAACTAACAATAAAGTAAAAAAAGCATCGTTACTACTTTATAACCAAGATATTAAATAGTATATATGATGCAACTTTACTCAAAAAAGTCGTCTGAAACTCAGATGCAACCTAAAAAAGAAACAGTTCAATTTTTGATTAATTTTTCCAAATCGCTAACTATTGTAAAAACCAAATCAAAAGGTTTCATTGAATTGAATTTGAATTAAGAGTGGAAAAAGCTTCAACATTGTTGAGGCTTTTTTTAAAGCCAATCTTAACCTTTCTAAAGGGAAGGGATTCCAATCTTTGTGAAACAATTTTCTACAAAAAAATAAGTAATCTGTGAAATTCGTATCTATTTTTTATTTTTATAATATCCATCTAAAACAGATTTCCTACCAATTGTCTTGGTAATAACATCATTGTCTAAATTCCAACCACGAGCAGGAGAATATTCACGTCCATACCAAATAATTTGTAAGTGTAAATCGTTCCATAATTCTCTTGGAAACAAACGTTTCGCATCTTTTTCTGTTTGTTGCACATTTTTTCCGTTTGTTAAACCCCATCTGTACATTAATCTGTGTATATGCGTATCTACAGGAAATGCAGGCACTCCAAAAGCTTGACTCATTACTACACTTGCAGTTTTATGCCCAACAGCTGGTAATTCTTCTAAACCCTCAAAAGATTGTGGCACTTTACCATTGTATTTTTCAATGAGTATTTTAGATAAACCATAAATGCCTTTAGATTTCATTGGTGATAATCCACAAGGACGTATAATTTCTTTAATTTCTTCAACAGACAGTTTCACCATATCAAATGGATTGTCTGCATTCGCAAATAATAATGGTGTAATTTGGTTTACACGCACATCTGTACATTGTGCAGAAAGTAATACTGCAACCAACAATGTATAGGGATCTTTATGATTTAAAGGAATTGGAATTTCTGGATAAAAATCTTGCAATGTGTCAATTACAAATTGGACTTTTTCTTGTTTGGTCATTATTTATTTAAAGTTCAAAATTTAATATTCAAAGTTAGCTAACTTATCCGTAATTTTAAGCTTTGAATTTTAAATATTAAACTCAATTTATGACATCATTAAAAATAGGAGATAAAGCTCCGCAATTTGAAGCTAAAGACAATGCAGGAAATACTATAAAATTATCTGATTATACAGGTAAAAAATTAGTGTTATTCTTTTATCCAAAAGCAAGTACTCCAGGTTGTACTGCAGAAGCTTGTGATTTAAGAGATAATTATCAATCTTTTTTAGCAAAAGGATATGCTATTTTAGGAGCAAGTGCAGATTCTGCAAAAAGACAACAAAATTGGATTGATAAACACGAATTGCCTTTTCCTTTGTTAGCAGATGAAGACAAAGCTGTAATTGAAGCTTTTGGTGTTTGGGGACCTAAGAAATTTATGGGACGTGAGTATGATGGAATACACAGAACTACTTTTGTTATTAATGAAAATGGGGTAATTGAAGATGTAATTACAAAAGTAAAAACAAAAGCACATGCTGCTCAAATTTTAGGTTAGGCAACAATTAAGCCATTTTGTATTCCAAATTTAATTAATTCAGGAGTACTTTTTGTATTGGTAATTTCAAATAGTTCTCTTTTATGAGATTTTAAAGAGCTTTCTGTAATATTTAATATTGTTGAAAGTTCTTTTTCTTTTTTATCAGAATGCTTGTACAATGCTTCTAAAACTACTAATTTTCTTTTTGTAAAAACCAAGTTTCCAATTCTAATTTTTGAATTTGTTTTTATAGCATCAATTTCAGTTTTATAATAACAATCTATAATTACACTTTTAAATTTAGAAAGATCAGAATCCTTTCCAATAAAAACATCAACACTACTTTCTAAAGCCCTGTTTTTTATAAAATTATTGTTTAAAGTGGTGAGCGTAATAATCTTAAATTGATTTTTTCCTTTAATTTGATGGATATAGTCTAAAGAATTTTCTCCATTAAAATTTATATCCAATATTAATACATCTAAAACATTATTATTGGTAAACTGAATTACTTCTTTTATTGTAGTTATAAACGTGATAACATTTATCTCTGTATGCTGTTGTAAACTATCTCTAAGCGCTTCACAAAAAAACCGATTATCGTCTGCAATTACTACTTTTATAGGGTTTTTACTCATCATTGGGAATGCTAATAATTATTTGTGTTCCTTTATTTTTAACTGAATCTATTTTAATTTTTCCATTCATAGCTTTTACTCTTGTTTTAATGTTTGTTAATCCGTAAGAATTTTGGTTTACAGTATTCACGTCAAACCCTATTCCATTATCGGAAACCTCTAAAACTATCAATTTATTTTTAGAATTTGTAATTTTAATATTTATCTCACTTGCTTTTGCATATTTAATAGCGTTGGTAATTAATTCAGAAATGATTCTATATAAATGCACACATTTTTCTGAGGGTATTTCAGCATTTTCTAAAGATAATTCGTGTTTAATAGCATCGTTAGTAAGCTGATTTATTTTTTCAAAAAAATCAATTAAATTCTCTGTAAAGTTTTCAGAATTAATTTTAGGAGAATACAAAGAATTTAATAAATATCTATATTCTTTGTAGAAAGCATCTAAAATTTCTTGTATTTTTTCAGGAGTATTTTCAGATTTATTCAATAATCTAATTTTAAGAGCTTCTAAATATCCTCCAAAACTATCATGCACGTTACCTAATAACTTATTACGCTCTTTTTGCTCAACTTCTACAATACTATTTTGAAAACTGTTGCGTAATTCTAAATTTTCTTTTTGAAGATTAATTGCTAAAAACTCAGATTTTACAATCTGGTTTATTACATAATAAACAATTAAAGTCATCTCAGCAATTAAAGAAAAGTAAAAGAGATTGTCTAAAATAAAATATTCTGTTAAGCTTAAATCCAATTTAGGGTTTACATATAAAAACCTTGTATATGCTAATAATGGAAGCAAAAATGCAACTCCCAAATAAAAAGGTAGTACTCTCTTTCTAATTAAAATAAAGTGTAGGATAATAACAACAAACATTAAAAACCTTTGAGGAAGCCAAATAAATATTTTCGGAATATAAATATTGTCCAACAATATAAACGAGCTTAAAATAAGAGAAGAGAGCAAATATATAAGTGCTATAAATTTAAAAATTTGCTTTATATATTTTGTAGATTTATTATAAGGATAGAATTTAATGTAGAATATTACTGCAAAGACAACTCCAATACATTGAAATAATAATCTTTTTATAGAATGTTGTACTGGTGTAGAAAATATTTTTAATTGTAAATCTATACCATGATTTGTTAAATAATCAAAACTAAACACTAAAATATAAGCTGCATACCAAAGTAAACTATATTGTTTTTTAGCTATAAATAATAAAATTAGTATGAGAAGCAGTGTTAATAAGAAAGCTAAAGTTGCTCCAATTATTATTGAATCTTTTTGAGCAAAATTTATAAATTCATCACTTTTAAATAGTAATAATTTAAGGCTTGTAATTCTTTTAGAATCTTTAATTCTTATAAAAACATCTGTATTGTAACCTGTCTTGGGTAATTTCCAAGTAGGAAAACGATATTTAGATTGATAGTTTTTACTGTCTCTTAAAGAAAGTCTGTTTAGTTTTTTTACGGAATTATTATAAGATAGGTAAATTGTTCCTTCTTCTAAAAAAGCACCCCAAAATGAAAAATACAAGTCATCCTTAAAGTTGTTAATCTTAAAATGTAGCCAAGTAGCTTCTAATTTTTCTAACTGATGAAAAACTTTGTTTTCTAAACCAATATTAAAATTTCCTTTTTTATAAAGGGCAACAACCTCTGTTATAGTTAAAGAGTTACTTTTTTTGTTTAGTACAGTAACTTCTTTGTAAAGGTTATGAGATGCTTTACTTACATTTTTATTGCAAGATAAAAAGCTAATAAAAATAAAAACGAAGCTTAACTTTTTTAACATTAGGGTAATAAAAGACCCTACTAAAGTATGGTTTTTTTTACTTGATGTCAAACTAAATTTGTAATGATAAACATACATATAACAAAATGAAGAGTATTAATTTATATGAAAAAGTAGAAAAAGAAAATTTTAAGTTATTCATTCATAGTAAAAAACGTTAGCAATAGCTTACTAATTTTTATAGAAAAAACACAAATCCTATACATAAAAAACATTTAAAAATACCTAATCATAGGTATAAGTAAACTCAATTTCAAAGTTATTTTTATATCATAAAAACTTACCTATCATGAAAACAAAATTATTTTTTTTAATAATTCTTTTTACGGGAATTAATCTTGCTGCTCAAAATGTAAATATTCCTGATGCTGCAATGAAACAAGCTCTTTTAAATGACTATAACATTAACACAAATAGAGATAATGAAATTCAAGTTTCAGAAGCTGAAGCAATTACACAAGCTATAGATAAAGGTAATAACTTAGGCATTAAAGATTTAACAGGGATTGAAGCTTTTATAAATATTACAGGATTAAACGTAAGCGGAAATGAGCTAACCTCTGTAGATTTATCTAAAAACACCAAATTAAAATGGTTGGTTATTAGTAACAATCAATTAACGAATATAGATATTAGTAACAATCTATCACTAACCTATTTAGATGCTCGAAAAAACAAAATAACTACAACAGGTTTTACTGCTCATACAGGAGTAAAGGACTTATTGTTGGGAGAAAATTCATTTTCAACTTTTGATGCAACACCTTATACAGATATAGAAACTATTAATTTAAACTCGCAATCTGTTGATTTAACATCATTAAATATTGCAGGATTAACAAAAGTTAAATGGTTATTTCTGCAAGATAACGAATTAGGAAACATTGATGTAAGTAACCTTCCAAATTTATTAGAGTTTGGTGTTAGCGATAGTGAGTTTACTACATTAGATATAACTAAGAATTCTAAGTTACAAAAACTTTGGGCAATTAATAATAAGATTACAAGTATAGATGTTACAAACAACACAGAATTGACAGAGTTATATTTAAGAACTAATCTATTAACTTATTTAGATGTAACTAAGAATACAAAATTGGTTAGATTACAAGTTCCAGATAATCAAATCACTTCAATCGATTTATCAAAAAACCCTCTATTAGATAGATTGTATTTGTATGATAATCAGCTAACTTCAATAGATGTAACTAAAAACCCTTTAGTTAGAATTTTATGGTTAGAAGGTAATCAATTAGCAACCGTAGATTTAAGCAATAGTACAAAAGTAGATAATTTAGCAATTGGTAAAAATCCGCTTACGAGCTTAGATGTTACAAACCAAACAGCAATGAGAGTCTTGACCACCGAAAACACTCAAATTTCTACTCTTGATGTATCTAAAAATATAGAGCTACAACAACTTTGGTTAAATGAGAACACTAATTTAACATCAATAGATTTAAGTAATAATCTTAAAATATGGAATTTAGGATTGTCTAAATCTGGTATTACAGAGTTAGATTTATCTAACCAAAAAATAAAAAAATTGTTTGCTGATAATTGTACAGCACTAACTAAAGTAAACCTATCTAATGGATTTAATAGTTTTGTGCAAGAAATTACTTTTTCTGGTTCAACTAACTTGACTTGTGTGCAAGTTGATGATGTTTCTTATGCCACATCAAACTGGACAAATATAGATAATACTTCTATCTATAATTCAGATTGTGGATATAACCAAGTAGAATTGGTGGCAATCCCTGATACCAATTTCGAAAAAGCTTTAATAGATTTAGGATATGATACAAACGGATTAAGTGGAAATATTTTAAAGACAGAAGCAGCTGCAATTACAGAGTTATCAATTGTAGATGTTGCTAATGATAGTGTTAAATTTCCAAATGTATCAGACGCTATTTCTAATTTAACAGGAATAGAAGCGATGATAAATTTAACCAAAATAGAAGCTGGAAAAAACAATTTATCTACAGTAGATGTATCAAAAAATGTTTTATTAAAAGAGTTGTTTGTAAATGATAATCAATTAACAGGAATAGATGTTTCAAATAATATTTTATTAGAAAGATTAGGTGTTATGCGTAATAAAATTACAACTGTAGATGTAAGCAAGCTATCAAACTTAAAAGATTTATTTCTTCATGAAAATAAGTTAACAACTTTAGATGTTTCTAACAACCCAAATTTAGTTTGGTTGTATGTACATACTAATGAGTTGACTTCTATAAATTTAGGAACACAATCAAAATTAGAAAGATTTTATGCTTGGTCTAATAAATTAACTTCTGTAGATATTAGTTCTATGACTTCTTTATTAAGACTGGTAGTTACAGGAAATCAATTAACCACACTTAATGCTTCGAATTCTCCAAATTTGATTTGGTTTACGGCTGGAGAAAATAAATTAACATCTGTTGATTTTAAAAACAATACTAAACTAGAATCTGTTTGGTTGCACCATAATCAAATAACAGCATTAGATGTTTCAATGCTACCAGAATTAAATTATTTAAGAATTTACAATAACCAAATAAGTAGTATAGATGTTTCTAATAACCCTAAAATGCAAATTTTATGGTTGGCAGGAAAACCAGATGATTTTGGAGGCGCTTCAGAAACCAACACAATTGTTAGTTTAAATATTTCTAACAATTTAGCATTAAGAGAAATTATATTGCCTGGATTAAAAATACCATCATTAGATATTTCAAAACACACAGCATTAACATTATTAAATGTTAATAGAAACCCAATTTCTAGTTTAGATGTTTCTAATAATGAAAAATTAGAAGTTTTAGCAATTGGGCTTACACCTATAACAAGTTTAGATGTTTCTAAAAACACGAAATTAAAAGATGTTTTTATGTGGGAATCTATGTTAACGGAAATAGATTTTGGAGCAAATCCGCTTTTAGCAAATTTAGATGCTGCTAATAATTCTGAGTTAACAAAAATGAATCTTAAAAATAGTGCTAACCAAAATATAAAAACATTGAATTTAAACAATAGTCCAAAATTAACTTGTGTACAAGTAGAAGATGTTTCTTATGCAACATCTAATTGGACAAATGTAGACAATGCATCTGTGTACAATACAGATTGTGGGTTTACAACAACTGCTGCTATTGTAAATATACCAGATGCAATTATGAAAAATGCGTTGTTAGCTGTTCCACAAGTTAATACGAATGGAGATAATGAGATTCAGGTTTTTGAAGCAGAAGCAGTAAATTTTCCTTTAACAGGAGAAGGTTTGGGTATTTCTGATGCAACAGGTATAGAAGCATTTATCAATATTCCATCCATCAATTTTAAAGGAAATAAATTAACAACATTAGATGTCTCTAAAAACACAAAACTAACATTTTTAGATGTAACTAATAATAAGTTAACTTCTTTAGATTTGAGCGCAAATACAGAATTAGATTGGCTAAATGCAGGAAATAATGAACTAGCATCATTAAATGTAACAGGGTTAACTAAACTACAAGCTATTTACGCCTTTGAAAACAAACTAACTTCTTTAGATGTTTCTTCAAATGTAGGACTAAAGAGATTGTGGTTGGGAGATAATGATTTATCTACTGTAGATTTTTCTTCTAACACATTGTTAGAACAATTTAACTTAGATAAAAACTCTAAAATTACAAGTTTAGATTTATCTAATAATTTAAAATTATGGAGAATTCATCTTTGGCAAACACAATTAACTACAATAGATGTAACAATGTTAACAGAGTTGAGTAGATTGTATGTATCAGCAAATAAATTAAGCAGTTTAGATATTTCTAAAAATAAAAAACTAACAGATTTAAGAGCAGGAGAGAACTCAATTACAACTTTAGATGTATCTAACAACCCACTTTTAGACAGAATAGATATGTTCTCTACAAATATTTCAAAATTAAACGTAAGTAAAAATTTAGCCTTAACAAGGTTGTTGGTAAATAATTGTAAACTTACAGGAATAGACATTACCAAAAACACACTGTTAAAAGAGTTCATTGCAAACAACAATTCTATAGTTAATGTAGATATAAATAACAACCCAGCATTAATTAAACTACATCTACAAAATAATAAAATAGAAAGAGCTTATCTTAAAAATGGTGCGAATTCTAATATTACAGATTTTGATATCTCTGGTAATCCAGATTTAAAATGTATTACTGTAGATAATGTATCTTTTTCTAATACTAATTGGACAAAAAAAGATGCTACAGCAAATTATAATACAGATTGTAATGCAGAATGGGAAGTGTATACAGAAGACCCTGTTTTAGAAACTGCAATTGTTGCTATACCTGGTTTAGATGATGATGGTGATGGAATGATTACTTACCAAGAAGCTCAAGCATTTACTGGAAATTTAGATTTAAGTGGTAAGAATATTACAGATGTTACAGGTTTAGAAGCTTTTACAAATGCAGCAAGTATAAATGTTTCTGGAAATACAATTACAGATATAAGTAGTTTGTTAAACGCAAATACAGTAATTGTTTCTTCAAGAATTTCAGGTAAAAAAAGAAGTTTACAAAGAAGTTCTAATAAACTAAAGGTATTAAATGTTTCAAATAATTTAATAGCAGAAATAGATATTTCTCAAATAACAAGCATTACAGAGTTAATTGCAAATAATAATAAATTAACTACTGTTAATGTTAAAAATGGTGCAAATACAAATTTATTAAAGCTAGATGTTACTGGGAATGCAAATTTAACATGTATAGAGGTTGATAATGTTGCAAATGCCAACGCAAATACAAATTGGTTAAAAGATGCTCAGGCTTCTTACAAAACCTCTTGTAGCCAGTCTTTATCTGTTGATGAATCATTTTTAAAAGAAAACATTTCCATCTACCCAAATCCAGCAACTACTAGTGTTCAAGTTGATTTGTCAAATAATTTAACGTTAAAAAATATTAAAATCTTTAATTTGGTTGGTAAGCAATTAATTACATCAAAAGATGGCTTTTTAGATATTGATAATTTATCTAAAGGAATCTATTTTATAAAAGTTACAACAGACAAAGGTTTTATAAACACTAAATTGATTAAAAATTAAAAAGGAAAAGTATATTTAGAAATTAGAAAAAGAGTTGATGCAAATCAGCTCTTTTTTTATAGTTTCATGGCTATTTTAAAGTTTAAAACTCTCCCAGTCATAAAATTAGGGATTCCAAATTGGTTTTTAGAATACACATCTCTTACCCAAGTGTTGGTTATAGAATTTTGAATGTCAAACATATTAAAAAGTTCTAAACCTGCAGATAACTCTTTAAATTTAGACAACCATCCTGAAGAAAATCTCTTATTGGCATCAGTAAAAATATAAGATACTCCTAAGTCTGCACGTTTGTAATCTCTTAAACGCCCTTGAAATTGATACACATCTGCATAAGCAGGAGATCCACCAGGAACACCAGTGTTGTAAACCAAATTTAAATAGGCTTTTAAATCTGGCAAATTAGGTACATAATCTTGAAATAAAATTCCAAATTTAATACGTTGATCAGAAGGTCTGGAAATATTTCCTCTGTGATCTATGTTTTCTTCTGTTTTTAAATATCCTAAACTTACCCAACTATCACTACCATGAACAAATTCGCCATTTAAGCGTAAATCCAATCCTTGTGCATAAGCAGTAGCATTATTATCTGCTCTATATCTAATTCTAACATTATCTACTGTATATGCATTTACATTAGATAGGTCTTTGTAATAGGTTTCTGCTGTAAATTTAAATGGTCTATCCCACATTGTAAAGCTGTAATCCATCCCTAATACAAAATGAATAGATTTTTGTGCTTTTACATCAACATTTAATTTGCCATTAAAATCTCTTAATTCTCTATAAGAAGGAGGTTGTGAGTACCATCCTGCAGATGCTCTAAACAACATATCATCTTCCCAATTTGGTTTTATTGCAAATTGTGCTCTTGGGCTAATAATTGTTTGTCCTTTACTAGAAATTCCATTTCCTGTTACTGTCCAATGTTGAGCTCTAATTCCTATATTATACCAAACTTCGTTGCTATTCCAATTTAAACGCTCTCCAAATTGTGCGTAACCAGAAATTCTATTTATTTGTACATTATTATTTTCTCTAATGTTTTGAAAAGGAGTAATTGGTCCTTCAAATGGGGCATAAGGTTGGTCATTTTTTATAGTATGGTTTGGAGGACGAATTGAAAAGCCCAAAGAATCA
Organism: Polaribacter sp. 2305UL8-11; assembly: GCF_058147165.1. Lineage (NCBI taxonomy): Bacteria > Pseudomonadati > Bacteroidota > Flavobacteriia > Flavobacteriales > Flavobacteriaceae > Polaribacter > Polaribacter sp. 2305UL8-11. The sequence goes on from NZ_JBYVJW010000013.1 coordinate 77,960, forward strand.
ATCACTTCCCATTCTCTAATTCTGTCTCTAACATCTTCTTTTTGATATTTTGCACCAAAATCAAACTGCATTCTATCTACTTTATAAGTTCCTCTTACTTGTACATTGGTAATTAAGGCATCTAAGTCGTTTCTAGCATGGTTTAATTGCGAACCAATTCCTTGAGAAAATTCAACTTCTCCAAAGTTTTCAGAACCAATATTGGTATCTACTTCACCTAAATTATATTGTGCAGCAATGTCAAAATGCTCTTCTTCTTGGGTGTTATATCTAGAAACAGTGGCATTTAGTGTTAAATAATCGTTTACCTCATATTCTGTAGAAAATGCGCCAAATGTAGTTAAGTAATTATCTTCTTCTTGGCCACTATAAAAAACAATCAATTCTAGCGGATTTGCAACTGTACCAAAACGAGTTCTTCTAGATAAAGGTTTGTAGTTGTAATTATTTAAAGAAAAGTTCCCTAAAAATTTAAAACGTAAATAATCTGAGGCACTATATTCTAAAAAAGTTTGAAAGTCTATAAAACGAGGTCTAAAATTAGTTTCTATTTGTTTGCTATTTACAAATAAGCTATTGTCTCTATATCTAAAACTACTAATAGAAGTTAGGTTTTTATTAATTGGAGCTTCGAAAGTTACACTACCACCTAAAAAACTACCTTCTATAGTTGTAGCTACTTCAGTAGGTTTTCTATAAGTAATGTCTAAAACAGAGGACAATTTGTCTCCATATTTAGCTTGGAAACCCCCAGCAGAAAAAACAATATTTCTCACCATATTTGGGTTGATAAAACTCAAGCCTTCTTGCTGACCAGATCTAATTAAAAAAGGTCTGTAGATTTCAATTCCGTTTACGTAGACTAAATTTTCATCAAAATTACCACCTCTTACATTGTATTGAGTACTTAATTCGTTGTTGTTATTTACGCCAGGTAAAGTCATTAAAGTATTTTCTACACCTGCATTTGGACCAATAACATTTTTTACGGTTTTTATGTTGATGTTTTTAAGTCCTTGCGCATCTTTTTTGTTGTCTTTGACAATAATTTCATCTAATTGTTCTGTGTTTGATGTTAAAATTGGCGAAAATCGAATTGTATTTCTACTAGTTGCAGTAAGTTTTTTTGAAAAAGTTCTGTAAGAGATATGCCTAAAAACAACTGTTATTTCTTGTTTGTAAGGTATTCTAATGCTATAGTTACCGTTTTTATCTGTGGTGGTTCCTGTTGTATTGTACTTTACAGAAACCCCTTCTATGGGTTGTTTGTCTTTGTTTTTAACAGTTCCTTTAAGAATTGTTGTTTTTTGAGCAAAAGCAAATAGAGGTAAAAAGAATAAGAATAGGAAAACTTTTTTCACGTAGATTAGTTTACTTGTTTTTTAAAGAACGTTGTAGAAACTGTATTCGTATTTCCAACATTGTCCGAGACTACAATTTTAAAGATATGTTTGCTACCAAGCAATTTTTTATCGCTAAAATTATAAGTTAATATTTTTTTCTTGTGGTTGTATTGCATTAAAACCCATTTTCCATCAATAGTTGCTCTCCAGTTTTTTATACCAGAATCTTTATCATAAATTTTTACTTTTAGGGTTTTTCTTTTGGAAATCCATTGTTGGTCTTTAAAGTACAAAATTTTTATTGTAGGTTTTGTTTTGTCAGATTTTAAAGTATAATTGCCCAAAGTCTTTGTTGTGGTATAAAAGGTACTATCTTTTTTTCTTGTATATTGATACCTTGGGTATTTTGGATATGCTAAATTTGCTATATATAATTGTTGTTTTTCTGTTTCTGAATACTTAGAAACATCAAAAGTTAATGTGTAATTTTTATCTAAAGGGATACTTGGATTATGAATTTTTGCAATTCCATTTTCTACTTTAAAATCTAAAAAAACATCTTTATAAAATGTGTTTTTTGGAAATGCAATTGTAACGTTTTTATTTGTAAATTTCTGAAACTTTTTTGCCACTATTTTATAAGCTGTAGTATCTTTTGGTTGGGTAAAAATAGTATTACTTTCTTTACCAACTACAGGTATTTTTATAGAACTTCTATTTCCTTTATAGTCTTTTGCAATGATTTCTATAGTGTAACTTAATCCATTTTTAATATGTACTTTTCCATTATTGATTAAATCTTTATAGGTAGAAAGTTTGTTGGGAAATTCTTTATATGTTTTTTGATACCTTCTTTTGTATTCCTTAAGTTGCTGATAATCAATGTGTAAATTGATAAATTTACTTTCTGCAAAAGAAAATGTTGTAACATCATGATAATAATATCTTTTACCATTTACAAGCATTTCTAAGCTATAAATTCCATTTTTATTGGGTGCTTTATTTAATCTGTCAAAAACATTAACAGCAAAACCTATGGTTCCTGCAGCAGAAATTCTGTTAGCTTTATAGCTTCCAACTCCTGTAGATTTTAAAGATAGAATAAATGATTTATTTTGGTTGTTAATTCTAGAATCTGTAGTTAGAGGATATATTTTTAAAGATTGAAAAACGGGGTGTTTATCGTCTGCAACCTTTAAACCAAAAAGTAAAGGATTTATAATATTTTCGGTCTTTGTATTTCTAATTTCATAATGTAAGTGTGGGCCACCAGAACTACCAGTATCACCAGAAAAAGCAATTACTTGTCCTTTTTTAACTGGAAATTTATTTTTCTTAAAATAAAGATTACCTGTTTGGTAATTCTCTTTTTTATATTGAATAGATTTTATATATTTTTCGATATCATCAGCATATTTGCTTAAGTGCGCATACACTGTAGTATATCCATTTGGGTGTGTAATATAAATTGCCTTTCCAAAGCCAAATTGTGCCACTTTTATTCTAGATACAAAACCATCTGCAGCAGCATAAATTTTTAAACCTTCTTTACCTTGAGTTTTTATATCTATTCCAGAATGAAAGTGATTCGACCTTAATTCTCCAAAAGTACCAGCTAAAACTGTTGGAATACCTAAAGGATTTCTAAAATAATCTTTTGGGTATTTTTCTTGAGAAAACCCTAAAAAAGAAGATAAAATGATGAGTAGCAATAAAGAATATTTCAAAACGCAATTATTTTGTGTAAAAATAGTAAAAAACATTTTTTTATTAATCTGTTTGTTTTCAGTATATTAGTAAAAAAGCAACAAAATGTTGTAAAATTTAAAACAGATTGTTAACTTTGTAGATATAGTTTTATTCTAATAATTTAGATGAGTAATACAATAGAAGTAATTCATTTATTAGAAGATAAGTTAAAACAACTACTTTCTAATTATGAATTTTTAAAGAATGAGAATGATGTTTTGCTTCAAAGTACAACTAAATTACAACATCAATTATTAGAAAAAGAGCAACAGTTAGCAACTCAAAAAAAAGAGTACGATTTGTTAAAAATTGCAAAAACTATAGAAGGCAGTAGTACAAATACAAAAGATACAAAACTCAAAATAAATGCTTTAATTCGCGAAATTGATAAATGTATAATTCAATTACAAGAGTAAAGTTCTTTTAAATAGTGGGAAAACTTAAAATTAATGTTGTTATAGCAGGTAGAACCTATCCTTTGAGTGTAAACAATACTCAAGAAGAAGAAGGTATGAGAAAAGCAGCAAATGCTATTAACAAATTAATTGCAATGTATGAGCAAAACTATGCAGTTAGCGACAAACAAGATGTTTTAGCTATGTGTGCTTTGCAATTTGCTTCTAAAGTAGAAATTTCTAGTTTAGAAAAAGATTCCACTAACAGAGAAGTAGTAAATAAAATAAAAGAGTTAACAGATAAAGTTAATTCTCATTTAGAATAAGTTCTTTAAAATATACATTAACAACACACTGCCTACGTTAGTAATTTGTTTGATAAACTCAACAAGAATCTATTATAAAGGATAAGTCTTAGTTGCTAAAGCGAGTCGTAGATGCTAATTTATTTTAGTATCAAGCGAATACTTGATCAACTAGTTAGTCCTAAACCTGTAATAATGGAGTTTATAAAAACCACACTAATGTAGGCTTTTTTTATGCTTTTTAGTTTTAAAAAAAGAATTAAACTTTTTTTGATTTTAAAAAGTATCACATATCAAATTAAAATTATGGATGGAATTATACTGCCAATTATGGCAGCAATTATAGGAATAGTAATTGGGTTTTTAATTGCAAATGCTATGCAAAAAGCAAGAGGAAAAAAAATGCTTAATGGTACTAGAAAAGAGGCAGCCACTATTCTAAAAGAAGCTAAAATTGATGCAGAATCAATAAAAAAAGATAAAATATTACAAGCTAAAGAAAAGTTTATAGAGCTTAAATCTGAACACGAAAAAGTAATTTTAGCTAGAGAAAAGAAAATTTCTGATGTAGAAAAAAGAATAAGAGATAGAGAATCTCAAGTTGCATCTGAAGTTGATAAGAATAAGCGTTTAAACAAATCTTTAGAGCAAAAAGAAAATGACTACAATAACAAACTAGATTTTTTAGATAAAAAGGAAGGCGAGTTAGAAAAAATGCACAATCGTCATGTAGATATGTTAGAACAAATCTCTGGTTTATCTGCAGATGAAGCAAAAAAAGAATTGGTTTCTACTTTAAAAGATGAGGCAAAAACAGAAGCAATGGCTTTTGTACAAACTTCTATAGAAGAAGCAAAATTAACAGCAGAACAAGAGGCAAGAAAAGTTGTTTTAGGAACGATACAAAGAGTTGGAGTAGAGCAAGCAGTAGAAAATTGTGTTTCCGTTTTTAACTTAGAGTCTGATGATGTAAAAGGTAGAATTATTGGTAGAGAAGGAAGAAATATTAGAGCTTTAGAAGCAGCAACAGGTGTAGAAATTATTGTTGATGATACTCCAGAGGCTATAATTTTATCTTGTTTTGATCCAGTTCGTAGAGAAATTGCACGCTTGTCTATGCATAAATTGGTTACAGATGGTAGAATACATCCTGCAAGAATTGAAGAAGTTGTTAAGAAAACCGAAAAACAAATTACACAAGAAATTATAGAAGTTGGTAAAAGAACAGTAATTGATTTAGGGATTCATGGTTTGCATCCTGAGTTGATTAAAACTGTAGGAAGAATGAAATACCGTTCTTCTTATGGACAAAATTTGCTACAGCACTCTAGAGAAGTTGCCAATCTTTGTGGTATTATGGCATCTGAAATGGGATTAAATTCTAAAGTTGCCAAACGTGCAGGTTTATTACATGATATTGGTAAAGTTCCTGATACAGAAAGTGAGCTTCCTCACGCACTTTTAGGAATGCAATGGGCAGAGAAATATGGAGAAAAACCAGATGTATGTAATGCAATTGGGGCTCACCATGATGAAATAGAAATGAAAAGTTTAATATCGCCAATAGTACAAGTTTGTGATGCTATTTCTGGTGCAAGACCAGGTGCAAGACGTCAAGTTTTAGATTCGTACATACAACGTTTAAAAGATTTAGAAAATATTGCTTTTGGTTTTTCTGGAGTTCAGAAAGCTTATGCAATTCAAGCTGGACGTGAATTACGTGTTATGGTAGAAAGTACGAAAGTAAATGATGCAAAAGCTGCAGAATTGTCTTTCGGAATTTCTCAAAAAATACAAAATGATATGACATATCCTGGTCAAGTAAAAGTTACAGTTATTAGAGAAACAAGAGCTGTAAACGTGGCAAAGTAAAAATTTAGAATTCAAAATAAATAAATAAATAAATAAATAATCCTGCTTTTTGCAGGATTATTTATTTTCTAGGGTGATATGTTTCTACAACTTGCTTTAAATAGCTTTTGTCTAAATGCACATATACTTCTGTTGTAGTGATGCTTTCATGACCTAGCATTTGCTGAATAGCTCTTAAATCTGCACCATTTTTTAATAAATGTGTTGCAAAAGAATGTCTTAATGTATGTGGACTTATTTTTTTATTTAAATTTATTTTTATGGCTAAATCCTTTAAAATCATAAAAATCATTTGTCTTGTCAACCCTTTTCCACGTCTATTTAAAAAGACGATGTCTTCAAACCCTTTTTGAGGTTTAATATGAATTCTAATATCGTTTAAATAAAACAAAATATATTTTTGTGCCTTGTAATGAATAGGCACAAAACGTTGTTTATTTCCTTTACCCATAACTTTTACAAAACCTTCATCAAAAAATAAATCAGAAATTTTTAAGTTTATAAGTTCGCTAACACGCAAACCACAACTATAAATAGTTTCTAAAATGGTTCTATTTCTTTCTCCTTGAGGATGACTTAAATCAATAGCAGCAATTAGCTTAGTAATTTCATCTTCAGAAAGTGTATCAGGTAGTTTGCGACCAATTTTTGGAGTTTCTAATAAATCTGTAGGGTTTGTTTCTCTGTATTTTTCAAAAATTAAATAATCAAAAAAACTACGCAAACCAGAAATAACTCTAGCCTGACTTCTTGGGTTTATTTCTTTTGCAATCGTATAAATAAATTGTTGAATCGTATTTTCATCAATAGAAATAGGAGAGAGGTTAATATCATTTACTTCTAAATAAGATGCTAACTTATGCAAATCTCTAGCATAACTATCTATTGTATTTTGAGACAAGCCTCTTTCTATTTTAAGATAAAGTTGATAATCTTTTATTGCATTTTGCCATTTCATTTTATCTAGTTTTTTGAAAATAAAAAACCACCCTTAAAAGGATGGTTTTTATAATGTTGTTAAAATAGCTTTTACCAAGCATAACCAATAGATACACCTAATGTTGCTGCTGTAGAATTTAATCCAGATAAAGAATCTCCACCAGTATTAAAACCTATTCCAGCAAAGAGATCTAAAGCAAAATGTTCTCCAAAAATCCATTGGTGACCAATTTCTCCTCCAACACTAAAAACTGAAGCAGAGTTATTAGAATTATCTTCTAGAGAAAAATAACCTACACTTGGTCCTGCATGCCACCCTCTAATTGCTACACCATCAAAATAAAACCTATATTCTGCACCAACCCCAAGACCAGAAATATCTGCAACATTGAAGTAAATACCAGAAATAGTAGCTGTTTGAGAGTCTTTAGTAGAAAACTCATAACCCGCATTTGCAATTCCGAATGCCAGACCTAAAGGATTTGCTTTGATAACGTTTGTTTGTGCATTTGTGATACTAAATGCGAAAAGCAATAAAGCTGATGCCAAGATTTTTTTCATAATATTTTATTTTTAAAATTATATATTCAAATATAAAAAAATATATGATATTTACCTTTTAAATAATTAAAAAATACATGAAACTAATCATCATAAACGGACCCAACCTAAATCTTTTAGGAAAAAGAGAACCAGAAATATATGGTTCTAAAACTTTTGAAGATTTTTTTAAAGAGTTACAGTTAAAGTTTAAAAATGTAGAACTTTCTTATTATCAATCGAATATAGAAGGAGAAATTATAGATAAACTTCATGAAGTCGGTTTTAATTATGATGGAATTATTCTAAATGCTGCTGCATATACACATACATCTGTAGGTATTGCAGATGCAGTTAAAGCAATCGAAGCACCAGTTATAGAATTACATATTTCTAATGTACACGCTCGCGAAGAATTTAGACATCATAGCTACATAGCACCAAATGCAAAAGGTGTTTTATTTGGTTTTGGACTAAAAGGATATGAATTGGCTATTCTAAGTTTTCTCTAGTTCTGAACTTGTTTCAGAATCTTTCTATTTGAATTTCAGAATCATTTTTATATCAGACCTTTCATAATGCGAATTTTCTTCTAAAGGAATTTCTTTAAATCCCATTTTTAGATATAGATTTATTGCAGGTACTAGCTTTCTATGAGAATATAGGGTAATACTTTTCCATTTTTGTTTTCTTGCAAAATCTATACAAAATTCCATTAATTGTATGCCAATTTTTAGACCTTGATATTTTGGTAAAACCGCCATTTTACTTAATTCAAAAAAAGTATTTTGGTTAATGAGTGATACCACACCTACAATTTCGTTATTATATTTAGCAAAAAAAATAAAACCTCCAGGTTCAATCACATATTTCTGTGGGTTGCTTAAAACCTTTTCATCATAAGGCTCTACATAAAAGTATTTTTTTAACCAAGCCACATTTAAATTGTAAAAATGATTCGCATATTCTGGTTGATAAGGAACTATTTGTATGTTTTTTTTGTTGGTCAAATCTTAGTAGTATTTTTCTAACGTAAAAATAATACGATTCAGCGAAAAATAATATGAATTCTGTTAAAATAATTTATATTTGTTAAGATATAAAATTTATATATGCAGCAAGAGAAATGGCTTTTCGAGATTACTCCAAAGAAAAGTTTATTTAGCCTAAATTTAAAAGAGATTTGGCAATATAAAGATTTATTGGTCTTATTTGTTAAAAGAGATGTTGTCACCAAGTACAAACAAACAGTTTTAGGACCACTTTGGTATATTATACAACCATTGTTTACTTCTGTTATTTTTACATTAATTTTTAATAATATAGCAAGCATTTCTACAAATGGTATCCCCTCTTTTTTATTTAATTTAGGTGGTATTACTGCTTGGAATTATTTTAAAGACTGTTTAACAGAAACGTCTGATACTTTTAAAAAAAACGAATCCATTTTTGGTAAGGTTTATTTTCCAAGAGTTATCATGCCATTGTCAACCATATTTTCAAATTTTCTAAAATTTGGTATTCAACTTTTAATTTTTATCTCATTTTATTGCTATTATTTTTTGAATGATAAAATAGATTTTAGCCTAACATTAAATTTAATTTATTTGCCTTTTCTTTTTTTATCAATGGGAGCATTGGGTTTAGGTTTAGGGATGATTATTTCATCTATGGTAACAAAATATAGAGATTTATCGTTTTTGGTTGCTTTTGGTGTTCAATTATTAATGTATTTATCTGCAGTGGTTTATCCTATAGAAGCTGCAAAAAGAGGTTTAAAAGAGTATCCTTTAGCAATAAGTTTTATAGAATACAATCCTATGACTGCTGTTATAGAAAACTTTAGAAATATTGTTTTTCCTACTTTAGGTACAAATGTAAATATGAGTGATATTTTATACATGACAGCCATTTCTTTGCTAATTTTTATTCTTGGATTGGCAGTTTTTAATAAGACTGAAAAGACTTTTATAGATACTATTTAATATGAGCTCAGAAATAATTTTAAAAGTCGAAAATTTATCCAAACAATACAGGTTAGGAACTGTTGGAACAGGAACCATTAGTCACGATTTAAATCGTTTTTTTGCTAAAATTAGGGGTAAAGAAGACCCTTATTTAAAAATAGGCGAAAGTAATGATAGAGCTTCTAAAGGAAAATCTGAATATGTTTGGGCATTAGAAAATATAAATTTTGAAGTAAAAAGAGGAGAAGTATTAGGTATTATCGGTAAAAATGGTGCAGGAAAATCCACCTTATTAAAAATACTTTCTAAAGTTACAGGGCCAACTAAAGGTTCTATAAAATCTAAAGGAAGAATAGCTTCTTTATTAGAAGTAGGTACTGGATTTCATCCAGAAATGACAGGAAGAGAAAATATCTTTTTAAATGGAGCAATTTTAGGAATGACTAAAAAAGAGATACAATCTAAATTAGATGAAATTGTTTCTTTTTCAGGCTGCGAACGTTATATAGACACTCCTGTAAAACGTTATTCAAGTGGTATGACAGTGCGTTTGGCATTTGCAGTAGCTGCACATTTAGAGCCAGATATTTTAATTGTAGATGAAGTATTGGCAGTTGGTGATGCAGAATTTCAGAAAAAAGCCATTGGTAAAATGCAAGATATTTCTGGCAATGATGGTAGAACTGTATTGTTTGTAAGTCATAATATGGCAGCAATAAAAAACCTTTGCAATAGAGGAATTATTTTAGATAAAGGAAAATTAAGTTATTTAGGATCTATTGATGAATGTATTGAGAGGTACTTGTCTAATGAAAGTGATAATAAAATTAAACTTAAAAACAGAGAAGATAGAATTGGTACTGGAGATATTATTTTTTCTGACTTTAGACTTTTAAATAATGATGGTAAACTTGTAAATGATTTTATATCTGGAGAATATGCAAAATTTACTATTGATATTTTTTTCAATAAAAAAATTAATTTAGAAGGATTAGAAATTGGTTTTGTAATTAAAGATTATAAAGAAGTTAAAATAGTAGATATTTATTCTGATGAAATAGGAGTTAATTTTCAGTCGCTATATAAAACAAATTCCTTTAGCTTAGAATTTGATAGATTACCCTTAAGAGGAGGTAAATATACTGTTGATATGGTTATCCAAAATGGAAGAATATCGGTTAATAGAATAGACTTATTATTAAATGCTTTTTCTTTTGAAGTAATTTCTGGCGATTTTTGGGGCACTGGAGGTATCAACAGAGCTAATAACGTTGCTATATTAGACCCGAAATTTATAGTATGATAAAAAGAATTTTAAAAAGAATTTATACAAAACCATTTGAGTTTAATTACAATGTAAATAATAATTCAAAAAAGGTTGTAGTATTAGGCACTCATAATTCAATAAATAAAATTAACTTACAAGACTATAAGGATTGTTATAAAATTTCTTTGGGTAATTTTTTTGAACATCAAGATATTGATTTAATAGCACCAAATTGTCATGTATTTGCTGGTTCTCATCCTCCAATTACAGATGAAGTTTTTTTAAATTGGTTAAAAAGATGTGATTCTAGACTTCCTTCAAAAACGAAAATACTTTTACATAGAAAAAATAAATATTTAGCAGAAAAAGCATTTAAAAATAGAGAACTATTTTATTATTCAACAGGAGGAACTTTTCCAATAAATTTTAGAAAAAAAATTATTTCTCCTCAAAGTGTTTCTCTTGTTGGATTGCAGCTAGCTATATATCTCGAATTTAAGACTATATTGTTGCTTGGTATTAAACATGATTGGCAACAAGTAGAAAAATACACTCACTTTTATAGCCATGACAAACCCTCTCTAGAATATTATCTTAAAAAAAATGGTATAAAAATTAGTTATGAAGAACAAACATACCCTTTTCCTAAAGAGTATTTATATAATGTTTATAATCTTTATAAGCAATATGAAGATTTAAAGGAATATGCTGAGAAAAAAAATATCTCAATATTTAATGCGGATCCTTATTCTTCATTTGATGTTTTTAAAAAATATACTAATTAAATGAGTTTATTAAAAAAGATTAAAAAACGATTCCATAATAAAGAGAAAGACTTAAGTGTTTGGAGTAAAACTTTTAAAACTTGGGAGGAAAGCCTTAAAGAAAGTACTAGTTATGATTCAGATTTTATTTTAAATTTATGCAGAGAAGCACTGCTAAAGGTTAAAAATGGTGAAGCTGCTTTTGAAAGAGATTCAGTAGCTTTTAAAAAAATGAATTATGATTGGAAAATTGTAGCAGCTTTACAACATGTTTGTATTCAAAATAATAATCAGTTATCCGTTTTAGATTTTGGAGGAAGTCTTGGAAGTAAATATTTTCAGAATAAATTATTTTTTAATAATACAAAGAAGTTTGAATGGAGTGTAGTGGAACAAAAATCTTTTGTAGAAGTTGGTAAAAAAGATTTTTCTAATAAAAATTTAAGTTTCTTTTTCAATATAAAAGAATGTATTTCCGAAAGGAACCCTAACGTTATTTTACTAAATAGTGTACTTCAATATTTAGAAAACCCATACTTGATATTAGATGACTTGCTAAAAACATCAATACCTCATATAATTATTGATAGAACTTCTTTTATAAACGATGATGAAGATCTATTATGTATACAAGATGTACCAACTTATAAAGCCAAACTACCACATTGGTTCTTATCATACCCAAAATTACTTAAATTCTTAAAAGAAAGAAATAGAGAAATTGTTATAGAAGACCTATCAGATATTCAATTTAACAATCTAAAACTAAAATCTGTGTCTAAATTTTTAATTATAAAATAATGGAATGCTTACTTTGTTTATCAAAAAATACAACTAAAAAAAGAGTTGCCTCAAGAGACGATTTAATAAAAATATGGAAGCCTTTTTATGATGTAGAAAGAATCTTTAACGAAGAAGATATTTATAATTATACTTGTAATAATTGCGGTTTAGTTTTTTTTGATCCTAAATATGCTGGTGATGATGCTTTTTATTCAGAGTTAGGAAAGCAAAATTGGTATTATGAGCATCCTGGAAAAACGGAATACGATTATGTCCAACAATTTTTTAAACCAGGTTTTAAAGTATTAGATGTTGGTTCTGGTATTGGTATTTTAAAAGATAAAACAGACATAGCTATAGATTATACAGGATTAGAATTAAGCACTAAGGCTGTAGAAATTGCAAAAGAAAAAGGAATAAATGTAATAAAAGAAACTATACAAGAACATGCAGAAAGTAATAAAAACTTGTATGATGTTGTTGTTAGTTTTCAAGTTTTAGAGCATTTAACAGAAACTAAAACTTTTTTAAATTCCATAAAAGAAGTTTTAAAAAAAGGAGGAGTTTTTGTTGTTGCTGTTCCAAATAACGAGTCTTTTATAAGTAGGTATCCAAATTACACTTTTAACCTTCCTCCACATCATACGATTCTATGGAAAAGAAAACAATTAGAAAAAATTGCAGAAATTCATAAATTTACAGAAATTGAAATCCATAATGAGTCTTTACAAAAGAGTCACTATAAATTAGCTGTTAGTTCTTCTAAGTATTGGTTGTTAAATTCACTTATTTTTAGAAAAATTAAATTAGTAGATCAATCACTAACCCATCATAGGATTAATAAAATTATAAATATTTTTGATGGAATATTGTCTACTAAATTTTTTAAAAGAGTTTTAAAAAATAAAAATAAAGATGGACAAAGCATAATAGCAGCTTACAAAAACAAATAAAATGAAATATTTAAATTTAGGCTGTGGTTCTCATTATGTTGACAAAAAAGAATGGATAAATATAGATTTTTCATCTAATGATCCAAAAGTTATAGAACATAATTTATTACAAGGTATACCCTTTAATGCAGATACTTTTGATGTAGTTTATCATTCTCATGTTTTAGAGCATTTCTCTAAAGAAGATGGAGAAGTTTTTATAAAAGAATGTTTTAGAGTATTAAAAAAAGGAGGGGTTTTAAGAATTGCGATTCCAAATTTAGAGGAGATAGCAAGAAAATATATTTATTTTTTAGAACAAGGAATTGATAATCCAGATAATAAGCTAATAGAAGCAAATTATGAATGGATGAAAATTGAAATGATAGATCAAATTGCAAGACATAGCAATGGAGGTAATATGATAAGAGTACTTTCTCAAAAAAAAATAATAAATGAAAATTTTATTTACGAAAGAATTGGTGAAGAGGGAAGAGACCTAAGAAGAAAATTGATTCAAACCAATGCTAACCAAATTTCTTCTATACAAAAAAAGAAAAAGAAACCTTTAGGTAGAAAAATTAAGTATTATCTTTTAAATAAATTGTTAAAAGCTTTAAATATTAATCAAAAGCATTTAGTTTTAGGCTCTTTCAGACTAAAAGGAGAAATTCACCAATGGATGTATGATAGGTACTCTTTAACAAAGTTATTAAAACAACATGGTGGTATTAAAATTGAAGTTAAAAATGCTTTCGGTAGCTATATACCAAACTGGAAAGAATTTAATTTAGACGGAACTGACAATCAAATAAGAAAACCAGATTCTCTATTTATTGAATGTAAAAAAGGATAATGCAATTAAATTTCGCCACTTTTTTTGATAAAAATTATTTATCTAAAGGAATTATTTTAATAAAATCTTTGGAAAGATATTTAGAAGATTTTACAATTTATGTAGTTTGTATAGACGATTATACAAAACAGTATTTTACAAAATATAAAAACGATTTTAAAAACGTAATTACAATTACTCTTAATGATGTAGAAGAAGGTGATAGTAAATTATTAGAAGCTAAAAAAAATAGATCTATTATAGAATATTATTTTACGCTTAGTCCCTGTATTCCATTATATTTATTAAAAAAATATAAGCTTACACATATCTGTACTTTAGATGCCGATATAAAATTTTATTCCTCACCAACCAATATATTTAAATATTTAGAAAACTATTCTATAATTATAACACCACATAAATTTTCAAAAGAAATTAAACATTTAGAATCTTTTGGTAGATATAATGTTAGTTTTCAAATTTTTAAAAATGACTCAGTAGGTTTAAGCTGTCTTACAAAATGGAAGAATCAGTGTATAGATTGGTGTTTTGATTATTTAGATAAAGATAATAAAAGGTATGCAGACCAAAAATATTTAGATAACTGGTGTAATTTATACAATTCAGATATTAAAGTTTTAGATGATTGTGTTAGTGGTATTGCTCCTTGGAATCTAAACAATTATAAAATTGTTAAAAATAAAGATGGAGATTATTTGTCTAATGATAAACGGATTATTTTCTATCATTTTCATCACTTTAAACTTTTAAGAAAAAGATGGGCATCTAATGGTTTTTTTATTTACTCAGCAAATTATCAGAAAGGAATTAAACATATTTATGCCAATTACTGGACAGAAAATCAAAAGATATTAAAAAAATTAGGTTACGAGTTAAACAATAATTTGAGAGAAAATATTTCATCTTCAATAAAAAGTTTATTTAAAAACCAAAAAACATTATTTTTTAAGTTTAGTAATACTAAAATTATCTATATTGATGTTACAAAACTGAATCCAACTTTAAAAAAAGTTTTATCATTCTTATATGCCAAAATTAATTAAATTAAATACATTTTCGGATTCAAGAGGGAGTTTGACTGTGATAGAAAAGAATATTCCTTTTAATATTAAAAGATTGTTTTACATTTATGGTGTAGATAATTCTACAAGAGGTTTGCATAGGCATAAAAAAACAATACAAGCTGCTATTTGTATTTCTGGAAGTTGTGTTATTACAAATGACAATGGTAGAGATAAAAGCGAGTATTTATTAGATAGCCCTAATAATTGTTTAATTCTTTATCCAGAAGATTTTCATTGGATGCATAAATTTTCTAAAGACGCAATTCTTTTAGTATTAGCTTCAGAATTTTTTGATCCTAAAGACTATATTTATGAGCCATATTAAAGTTCCTTACGAAAATCTTAAAAAAGCAAACCAAAAATATCTTTTGGCTTTAAAAGAAAATGCTAATAGAATTATAGATAGTGGTTGGTATATTTTAGGAAAAGAAGTGGTAACTTTCGAAAAAGAATTTGCAAGATTAAATAAGGCAAAATATTGTATTGGTGTAGCATCTGGTTTAGACGCACTAATTTTAGGTTTAAAAGTTTTTAATTTTCCGGACAAAGCTAAAGTACTTGTGCCTTCAAATACATATATAGCATCAATATTAGCAATTTTAAGAGCAGATTTAACTCCTGTTCTTGTAGAGCCTAATAAAGACACTTATAACTTAGATTTAGAAGGAATCAAAAAAAAATACACAAAAGATTGTGTAGCTATTCTGCCAGTTCATTTATATGGAAAACTAAGTCCGATGAACGATATTGTAAAATTTGCAAAAGAAAAAAAATTAAGAATTATAGAAGATTGTGCTCAAAGTCATTTTGCAGAAATTGATGGTAAGTTTGCTGGTACTTTTGGAGATATTGGAGCCTTTAGTTTTTATCCAACAAAAAATATTGGTGCTATTGGAGATGCAGGCGCAATTATTTGTAATAGCCTTTCAGTTTTTAACAAACTAAAAGCATTAAGAAATTATGGAAGTGAAAAAAAATATCATAATAAGTATATTGGTTGGAATTCAAGATTAGATGAGATTCAAGCTTGTTTTTTAAACATAAAACTTAAAGATTACAAAAATATTATTGCACATAAAAAAAGTTTAGTAAAAATTTATTTTGAAGAGTTGTCAACCATACATCAAATTAAATTACCCTTGAATTTCGGTAAACAAGATGTTTGGCATATTTTTAATATTCTTGTCTCAGAAAGAAATAATTTAAAAGAATTTCTTTTAAAGAAAGGAATTTCTACAGAAATACATTACCCAATACCCCCAAATCTACAAGAAGCGTATAGCTACTTATTTATAGATGAAGAGTATCCTGTTTCTGAGAGTATTCATAAAAAAACATTGAGTTTACCAGTTTCTTTATGTCACAATAAACAAGACATTAAATATGTATGCAGTATTATAAAAGAATATTACAGCTAAAATGATTTTATCAATAATTACCATAAATTTTAACAATGCTATTGGGCTTAAAAAGACCATGTGTAGTGTTTCAAATCAAACTTTTAGAGATTTTGAATATGTTATTATTGATGGAAATTCTACAGATAAAAGCGTAGAAATTATTAAATCTTATGACAAAGAAAATTTAAATTGGATTAGTGAAGATGATTCAGGTATATACAATGCAATGAATAAGGGAATTAAAAAAGCAAAAGGCAAATATGTTTTGTTTTTAAATTCTGGAGATTTTTTAGTTGATAGTAATGTTTTAAGTAAGGTTACCCCTTTTTTAAATACAAATATCGATTTTTTAGGAGGCCATATTCAATTTGAACAAAACTCTAAAATAGTTGAAAAAAGAAACCCAAAATTAGTATCATTAAGTCATTTGTTAAGGAGCACAATATTACATCCATCAACATTTATTAGAAAGGAACTATTTAGTATTTATGGTTTTTACAATGAGAACTTAAAAATAATTTCTGATTGGGAGTTTTTTTTAAAAACAATTGGTTTGAATGGAGCAAGTTACAAGCAAATTGATGTTTTAATAACTCATTTCGATGCTAATGGTATTTCTTCTAAAGAGCTATCTATAGTAGAGAAAGAAAAAGATTTAGTATTAAAAAAGTATTTTAAGGTTGTATTTAATAGTTCTATTGATAGTTTTTTATTTCAACAAATAAAAAATCCATCTAAAAGAATAAAATATATTAAAAACATAGAAAACAATAAGTTTTTAAGAAAAGTAGCAACATTAATTTTAAAGGTTTTGTCTGTTTTAAACTTTAAAAAAGAGGCTAATTAATGAAAAAAATACTAATTATTGGTCCTATAGGCGATTTTGGTGGTAGAGAGATTGAAGCCAATTTAATTGCCAGATCATTGTCTAATAATCACAAAGTAAAATTAGTTTCTACAACTTATATTACTAAAAATTCTCAAGCATTAACTCATTTAAACTGTAAGGCAGTATCTTTAGATTCAATCATTTATAAAAAAAACTTCTTCTTTAAAATAATTAGTATTTTATCTAAGTTTTACAATAAAGGAAAAAAAAGAAATTCTGCTTATATTAATAATGCATATTCAAAAAAAATAGGTTTAAATAAAAAATATATTCATGTTTTAGAAACATTAATAAAAAAACAAGATGCGGTTTTTATTTGTGCACAGTTATCATCAAATCATATCAAAAAAATTATAAAGATTGCTAAAAATTACAATAAAAAAATTTATTTTAGAACAACTGGAACTCTGAAAGAAATTGATATAGAATCTTATAGGTTTTTGGATGATGTCGATTTATTTATTCATCACTCTAAAAAAAATGCAACTATTTTAGATAAAAGGCTAAATGCTCCTTTTGTAATAATAGATCAATGTACTTTAAATGAGAATAAATTATTAGAACTACCTATAAAAAATACAATAAATAAAATAAATTTTGGGTTTTTAGGAAGATTTGATAAAGAGAAAGGCATTATTCCTCTAGTAGATTTATTTATTAAAAACAAAGAAACGCTGTACATAGCAGGATCAGGAAAAGAAGAAAATTCTTTGTTAAAAAAAATAGATAATAATAAAAATTGTATTTTTTGGGGTAAGATTAAAAGTAATCATATTCATGAGTTTTTTAGTAAAATAGATGTATTAATTATCCCTTCTTTAGAAGAAGCTGGTCCTTTGGTTGGTATTGAGGCTATGGCTGCTGGTAAGATTATTATATCTACTAGAGTTGGAGCAATGGAGGAAAGGTTACTATCAACAAAAAATAATTTTTGGTTTGATATTACAAAAGAGACAACATTAAATAAACAAATTTCTAAAATAAAATCTTTAACAATTGATGATAAAAATAAGATTTGTATATCTTTGAGAGATAAATATAGATTAAATTATTCCCTCTCTAAAATTTTTTCAGAATACAATAAAATAATGAATTTGTAAAGGGTAAATTCATTTTAAATCATTATTAAAATGCCAAAAATTTTAGTAACGGGAGCAGCAGGAAGTGTAGAAAGTTATTTAGTTAAGGAACTTGTAAAAGAAGCATCAAATCTAATTATAGTTTTTGATAATATTTTAACAGGAGATATATTAAAAGTCCCAAAAAACGACTCTTTTAAATTTAAAAATACCTTATGCTTTGAAAGAGAGATATGTATTAATGAGGTGTCCAGATATAACTAAAATGAAAAAAAATGTTAGAAATTTAGTTACCTTAGAAGATGGTTTTTAAAATAGATAGATTTTTATGAGAAAAGGTAGTAATCCTGAAAAATTAAATAGGGATTTAAAAATAGAAAATTATCACAGAATTATTATTCCTGTATATATACCTCATTTTAATGATTATTTTAAAGATGCTTTAAATGTCTTCAAATTATGTTTAGAATCTTTATTGCTTTCTGTACATAGTAAAACAAGAATAACAATTTATAATAATAATTCTCATATAGATGTAAAAGAATATATTGATAAACAATATGAGACATCCGAAATTATAGATCAAGTTTTTCATTCTAAAATAAATGTTGGTAAAATAAATGCAATCTTAGCAGCATCAAAAGGCAATTTAGAGCCAGTTATAACAATTACAGATGCAGATGTTTTATTTAAAAACAGATGGCAAAATGCAACAGAAAATATTTTGCAAAGTTTTCCAGAATCTGGTATGGTAAGCCCTGTACCTTCTAGCAAAGCATTAACAGGGTTTACAGCAAACAATTGGTTTTATAGCATTTTTAAAGGTAAACTTGCTTTTGAAAAAGTTTTAGATCCTGAAGCTATGCATAAGTTTGATATTAGCCTAGGTAATAAAGAACTATTGTATAAAAGGCATCATTTAGAAAATTATTTAGTTTTAGAAAATAAAAAAAATAATAAAAAAGCAGTAATGGGCTGTGGTCATTTTGTTGCAACAATGCATAGAAGTGTATTTGACAAAGGAACATACTGTCCAGCATTTATAAAAATAGATGGTGATATAGAAAGTAATTTTATTGATATACCTAATGAAACACTAGGTTTTTTGAGATTGGCTACAAAGCAAAATTTTGCATTTCACATGGGCAACGTAACAGAATCTTGGATGTATGAAGAATTCGAAAAATTAAAAAAAGAAACATCTAATGGTAATCATATAAATTTTACTAGAAAACCAATGCGAAAATTGGAAACCTTTCTTGGTAAAATATATCTTAAACTTTTAAAAAAGGAATCAATTAGAACGTTTGTTTTTAAAAGGTTTGGATTAAAAAACTCTAAGGAATACTCAGTTTAATGAATAATAACAAAAATGTTATTTTAATTTCTCAAGTAGAATTGCCATATCCTAAAATTGGGAGTTGGCCAACTATGTATAATAATTATGTTACAAGCAATTATAATAAGATAGATGTTATAATTTGTCCAAAAACAAGCAAAAGATATACCAATATTAACTACGGTTTTTACAATAAAGAAAATACATTTTTAAATAAAATTCTTATTAAATGTAAACTAAGAACAAAATGGGATGAGGTCTTTAAAGCTTTAAAAAATAAAATAAGAAAAGAACAAAAATATATAATAAAAATAGTTGATAATACAGGAATTATAGAACCACTTCATGAATTTTTACTCTATGAAAATGTTAGGAAAAATTGTAAAATTATTTATTTTTATCACGGTTTTGAAACCTCAATATCAAAAGAAAAGAGTAAAGATTTTTTTTCTGCAATAGATACAATGGTTTTTCTTACAAATGACTCTTACAAGTTATATAAAAAATATTACAACACATTACCAAAAAATAGTATGGTTTTACATAATGGTATTGATACGAATAAATTTTATGCTATTTCAAATAAAGAAAAATCGATTCAAAAAAAACAACTAAATATTTATAATCAGCATATTTTTGTTTGGTGTTCTCAAGACAGACCAAAAAAAGGTTTAGATTTTATTTTAGATATTTGGGATGATGTTTATAGTAAATACGGTTCTGAAATAGTTTTATTAGTTATAGGTTCTTCCAGAAAGTTTGAAAATGAAGGAATAATTAATTTAGGTAGAATTCCTAACAATGATCTGGTAAAATATTATCAAATTTCTGATGTATATCTTTTTCCAACTCTTTGGCAAGAGGGCTTTGGTATGTCTTTAATAGAAGCCAAATATTGTGGTAATTACTGTATTGCATCAAAAATAGGAGGAGTTCCAGAAGTGCTTCAATATGGAAAATATGGAAAGTTAATAGAAAATCCTTTCGACAAAAAACAATGGATAAATGCTATTATTGCTTATCTTGAAGAACAAAAAAAGAATGTTCCATTTCCGATTAATATCTATTCATCAGATACCTGGAATAAAAAAATGAATATAATTTTAGAGGAAGTTAGCTTTAAAGAATAATCATAAAAGAATAAATAAAATGCATAATTTTTTAGAAATACAAGGAAGAAAAATAGGTAGAGATTATCCACCTTTTGTAATTGCAGAAATTGGCATAAATCACGAAGGTTCATTAAAAGTTGCAAAAGAAATGGTAGATGCAGCACATAGAGCAGGAGCAGAATGTGTAAAGCATCAAACACATATTGTAGAAGATGAAATGAGTGGAGCTGCAAAAAAAGTAATACCTGGTAATGCAGAGGTTTCTATTTACGAAATTATGAAACGTTGTGCATTAAACGAAAAAGATGAAATAGCTTTAAAGAACTATGTAGAAAGCAAAGGAATGATTTTTATATCAACTCCTTTTTCTAGAGCAGCTTCTCTAAGATTAGAGAAAATGAATGTTCCTGCTTATAAAATAGGCTCTGGAGAATGTAATAATTATCCGTTATTAGAGCACATTGCATCTTTTGGTAAACCTGTAATTTTAAGTACAGGAATGAACACTATTAAAAGTGTTGCTAAAGCTGTAGAAATTTTCGAAAAATCAAATGTTCCATTAGCACTGTTGCATACCACAAATTTATATCCTACTCCACCACATTTAGTACGTTTTGGAGCAATGCAAGAATTGTCTGAAGCATTTCCAAAGAATGTTTTTGGTTTGTCAGATCATACACTAACAAACCACGCGTGTTTGGGAGCTGTTGCTTTAGGAGCATCTATTTTAGAACGTCATTTTACAGACCATAAACAAAGAACAGGGCCAGATATTGTTTGTTCTATGGATGAGAATGATTGTAAAGAATTGATAGAAGGTAGTAATTTAATTTGGCAAATGCGAGGTGGCACAAAAGAACCAGCCAAAGAAGAACAAGTAACGATAGATTTTGCTTTTGCAACTGTTGTAACCATTAAACCTATAAATAAGGGAGATGTTTTTACCAAAGAGAATATTTGGGTAAAAAGACCTGGAACAGGTGATATTTTAGCTGAAGACTTTAATTCTATTTTAGGAAAAAGAGCCACAGTAAATATTAATAATGACACACACATAAATTGGTCTAACATTGAGTAAACAAAAAAAAATAGTTTTCTTAACGGGTACACGTGCAGATTTTGGAAAACTAAAATCCTTAATAAAAATTACTCAAGATTCCCCTAATTTTGATGTTCAAATTTTTGCTACAGGAATGCACTTAGATGCAAAATATGGCTTAACTGTTAACGAAATATATAAAAGCGGATTCAAAAACATTGCTACTTTTCAAAATCATGTAGGTGCAGAGTTTATGGATAGAACTTTAGCAAAAACAATAGAAGGTTTTTCTGAATATATCGCAGACCAAAAACCAGATTTAATTGTCGTGCATGGAGATAGAGTAGAAGCACTTGCTGGAGCAATAGTTGGTAGTTTGAATAATATCTTGGTAGCGCACATAGAAGGTGGTGAAATTTCTGGTACTATAGATGAGTTGATAAGACATTCTGTAAGTAAATTATCTCATTTACATTTAGTTTCTAATGACGAAGCTAAAAAAAGACTCATTCAAATGGGAGAATTAGAAAGCTCTATTTATGTAATTGGTTCTCCAGATTTAGATTTGATGAATCCTGTTAATTTGCCAAGTTTACAGCAAGTTAAAGAAAATTATAACATCGATTTTAATGAATATGCAATTGCAATGTATCATCCTGTTACTACGGAATATAAAAAAATAAAAGAGCATAGTACTATTTTTGTTGATGCTTTGCTAGCATCAAATAAAAACTACGTTGTTATTTTTCCTAATAACGATTTAGGTACAGAAGAAATATTAAATGAGTACAAAAGATTAGAAAATAATCCAAAATTTAGAATATTTCCTTCCTTAAGATTCGAATATTTTTTAAAACTCTTACAAGAAGCTAATTTTATTATTGGTAATTCTAGTGCAGGTGTTAGAGAAGCGCCATTTTATCAAGTTTTAACCATTGATATTGGTTCTAGACAAAAGAATCGTTCTAATGGTAATTCTATTCTAAATGTTTCGAATAACAAATCAGAAATTTTATCAGCAATACATAAAAGTGAAAAACTAGAATTAGATAAAATTGATATTTCTGAATTTGGAGAAGGAAATAGCAACGAGCTTTTCTTACATTTGTTAAATTCTCAAAATATTTGGGAGGTAAATTGCCAAAAACAATTTCAAGATATTTAAAACTTAAATTTGTCTAAAAAAATACTCATTATTGGTTTGGGGTCTATTGGTCAAAGACATTTAAAAAATATTCTATCTTTAGGATATAAAGATATCTCTTTGGTTAGAAGACAAGCAACTGTTCTAGAGGAGTTTCCTTATTTAAAAGTCTATAAATCAATTAAAGAAGCTTGTAAAAAAGAAGTTTTTAATACTGCAATTATTGCAACACCAACTGCAAATCATTTTAAAGATTTTTCAGAAATATCAAAATATCAAATACCAAATATTTATTTAGAAAAACCAATTTCTCATTCTTATAAAGAAGCCAAAAAAATTAAAGAAATCACCAAAAAAAAGAATTTAAATATAACAGTTGGTTACGATTTGCATTTTGATTTAGGTTTATTAAAGGTGAAAGAATTATTAGAAAAAAACACAATAGGTAAAGTTTGTTCTTTTCAGGTTGAAGTTGGACAATACCTTCCAGATTGGAGACCAAATGAAGACTACAGAGAAGGAATGAGTGCTAAAAGAGCTTTGGGTGGTGGAGTGATGTTAGATTTGATTCACGAGTTTGATTATGTAAATTGGCTTTTAGGACCTATCAAAAATATATTTGGTAAAAATAAAAAAATCAGCAATTTAGAAATAGAAACTGAAGATGTTTCACTAAATATTGTTGAAACTAAAAGTGGTGTATTTGGATCGATATCTTTAGATTATCTTCAAAAAGAACTCTCAAGAACTTGTAAAATAGTTGGTGAGAATGGAACTATTTTTTGGGACTATAAAAAAAGTAAAGTTACTTGGTTAACGCATCAAAAACCATTTTGGGAAGCATTCAAATATGAACATATAGAAAGGAATGACAGGTTTATTAGTATTATGAAAACCTTTTTAAATTCTAATATTGATAACCGAGATGAAAGATTATCAACGATAAAAGAAGCTCTGAAATCTTTGAAAATGGTAAAAAGTGCAAAAAAATCGAATAAAAATAATAAATTTACTAAAATATGATAGTTGCAAGTATTTGCATGAGAGGAGGCTCTAAAGGAGTTAAAGGAAAAAATTATAGAGATTTATTAGGAAAGCCACTTTTAAGTTATACTATAAATTGTGCAAAATCTGCTCAACTGTTAGAAGATATTATTATTTCTTCTGATAGTGATTTGATTTTAGACTTATCAAACAAATATCTTGAAAACGAAAAGCTTTATAAAAGAAAAGCTGAATTAGCAACAGATAATGCATCAAAATGGGAAGTTTTTAGAGATTTAGTTTTACAATATGAAGAAAAAAATAATTTAAAAATAACACATTTAGTAGATTTAGATGTTACTGTACCAAGAAGATTACCAGAACATATAGATAACTGTATCAAATTATCAAAAGAAACAGATGTAGATGTAGTGATAACAGGCTATGAGCCAGAAAGAAATCCATATTTTAATATGATGGAAGAAAAAGAAGATGGAACAGCTGTAATTGTAAAAAAATCTGAAAAACCCATAAAAAACAGGCAAGAAGCTCCAAACGTGTATAGTTTAACTCCAGCAGTTTATGTAATTAAAAGAGAGGCTTTATTCAAATACAATCATTGGTCTAATGCAACTTGTAAAATTCATCCAATTCCCAGAGAATTAGCTATAGATATAGATACAGAATTAGATTTTAAATTAGTAGAATTTTTAATAAGAGAAAATGGATAATAAGTTATTTGATTTAACAGGTAAAATTGCTTTAGTAACTGGTGGTGCAGGTTTATTAGGTTCTGAACATGCAATAGCTTTAGCCTCTCATGGAGCAAAGGTTTATTTGGCAGATATTAATGAAGAAAAATGTAAAGAAAAAGCAGCAAAAATAGAATATGATGCAATTTATCCTATAAAATTAGATGTTACCAATAAAGAAAATTGGTTAGAAGTAGTTTCTAAAATTGTTGATAAAGAAGGACGTATAGATATTTTGGTAAACAATGCAGGCTATACAAATAGCACAAAAACATCTGCTTATGAAAAAACGTTCGAGAATTTTTCTTTAAATGATTGGAATGCTATCATGAATGTAAATTTAACAGGAACTTTTCTTGGCTGTCAAACAGTTGGAAATCAAATGTTAAAACAAGCAAAAGGATCTATAATTAATATTGCATCTCTGTACGGAGTTGTTAGTCCAAATCATAAAATGTATCCAGGAACTGGTATTGTGCAACCAGTTGCATATACAGTTAGTAAACATGGAGTTGTAGCTTTAACTAAATATGTAGCAACTTGGTTAGCAGAAAAAGGTGTTCGTGTAAACTCTTTAACACCTGGAGGAATCTTTGATGGGCATGATAAATTATTTCTTGAACGTTTTAATAATTTAAATCCAATTGGTAGAATGAGTAATAAAAATGAATTAAGAGGCGGAATTGTTTATCTTGCTTCAGATGCTAGTTCTCACATGATTGGACATAATCTTGTGATTGATGGTGGGTGGACAGCTTGGTAGAAGATGTTTAAAGACTATTTTTAAAATTAAAAATAAAGAATGAAAGTAATCGCTATAATTCCTGCAAGAGGTGGTTCAGAAGGAATTCCAAGAAAAAATTTAGTTAATTTTAGAGGTAAGTCACTTATACAGTGGTCTATAGAAGCAGCAATAAAATCTAAATTTATAACAAATGTTGTTGTGTCTTCTGATGATGATGAAATATTACAAGAAGCAGGTAAAAATAAAGAAGTTATTTGTTTAAAAAGACCTATAGATTTAGCATTATCTAACTCAAGAACAGAACCTGTTTTAATCCACGCTTTGGAAAACATAAAAGAAAAATATGATTATTTAATTTTGTTACAACCAACATCACCTTTAAGAAATTTTGAAGATATTAACGCAGCATTTAGTTTAATGAAAACATCAAAAGCAGATTCTTTAATTAGTGTTTGTAATGTTAACCATCATCCATTCAAATCGTTTATAATCAACAAAGGTGGTTTTTTAGAAGGTTTAATAGACAATAATCTCCCTTTTATGCCAAGACAAGGTTTTCCAAAAGCATATAGAGCTAATGGAGCAATTTATATCATAAAAACCCAAGATTTCTTAAAAACTAAGAAACTCATCACAGATAATACGATTCCTTTTGAAATGACAGAAGAAAAAAGTTTAGATATAGACTCAAAAGAAGATTTAAAAAATAACTTATAATGTTAACAATAGTTAATTATCATTACATTAGAAAAGCCTTTAAAACTAAGTATCCAAGTATTTTTGGGATGACTAATTATGAATTTAAAAAACAATTAAAACTATTAAAAACTCAAGGAGATTTTGTAAGTATTTCAGATTTTAACAATCAACATAAAGATATTATTACATCTAAAGACAATTTTTTTTTAATAACTTTTGACGATGGTTTAAAAGAGCAATTTACTAATGCTTATCCAATTATGGAAGAGCTAAATATTGAAGGTTACTTTTTTTTAAATGCAATAAATTTCTTGGATAAGAAGGTTAGCTTAACGCACAAAATTCATCTATTAAGATCAATTATTGAGCCTAAGTTATTTATAGAGATATTAAAAAAAGATTTAAATTATACTTTTACAAAAAAAGACAAAGAAAAATGTTATAAAATTTATAGATTTGATACGAAGTTTTATGCAGAATTTAAGTTTTTATTAAACTATTTGTTACCAAAAAAAAATAAAGAAGAGATTATAGATAATTTATTTAATAAATATTTTAATGAGGAAGAAGTGTTAGAAGATTTATATATGAGTGAAGATGAAATAATAGAATTATCAAAAAAAAATATGATTGGTAACCATACATATAGTCATAAATATATTGGTAATTTAGATAAAGAAAATTTATTATTTGAGATTGATATGTCTAAAAAATTTTTAGAAACATTAACAAAGACTTGTATTAATACAATCTCATATCCTTATGGTAATTATTCAAATGAAGCTTTGAAGGTTTCTAGAGAAACTTTTCATAAATTTGGGTTTACAACAAATAGAGGAATAAATATATATGAAGAAGATTTATTATTATTAAAAAGATTTGATTGTAATGAAGTTATTGGAGGAAAAAGCTATGGAAATTAGAGAAGCTAATATACAGGATTGGGAGTCATTGTTAAAATTCTATAAAAGAATTTATAGAAATAATCATCCTTTACAGAATAAAGATTTTTGGATTTGGCAGTATGGGAATATCAATCAAGGAAGAGCTTTTATTTGTTTAAATGATAAAAATGATGTTGTTGGTCACGTAGGAGCAAATTTTGGTGGTAACCTTGCTTGGATAATTAATGTTTATTTAGATGTAGATTACAGAGGAAAAGGAATTTTAAGAGAATTATATAGTTTAGCAAGAGCATATTACCCTCTGGCTGCTACAGCTGCAAATGAGGCAGGTTTAGGCCTGTATAGAAATATGGGTTGGGTTAGGTATTATGATTTGGTAAGGTATGTTAAAATCAATCCTAATATTAAAGAAATATCAACTGCAAACGTTTGCAAACAAATAGATATAGATATAACTTCTATCTCATATAAAGAAGGTCATTATTTTAACCAACCATCAATTAATGGAGTTAAAATTGAAAATTCAATAGGTGTAGCTCAATCTAAATCAGGTGGTTTAAGGCTAACAGATATTGAAAATGTTAATTTAACAGAACAAAAAGTTTGGAAATTAGGTTTTTTATGGATGGATTATATTACTTCATGGAACGATTTGAAAATAAAAGATTTAGAAAAAAATAATTGGACTTTAGATTTTAAAAACGTAGTTCCTTGGAAACTAGATCCAATAGAAGAAAATTACTTTTGTGATATAACATTTTTATCAGAAGAACCCTTAGATAAAAAAATTATAGTGCATAGGTCTTATTCAGATCATGGTAGAGTTGGAAGTATTTAATTTTAATTATGAAAATTTTAATTATACTACCTGATGGTGTTGGAGTAAGAAATTACTTATTTTCTAGTTTTGTTACTAATTTAATAAATGATAATAATAAGATTATTATATATCATAAATTATCGAACTCAGCCATTAAAGAGATACAAACTATTAAACCTGAAATTCAGCATTTTGCTGAAATACCATATTTTATAGAGAGTCCTAAAATAAGAATTTTAAGAGAGTCTTTAGCTTATGCTAGAATAGTAAGAAACAAAAAAAAATTAAATAATAACACAATACTAAATTTTTGGACTCCAAGTAAAAAAGGGATTAGAAAAAAAATTTTGTATTTTTTGGCAGAATCTTTTGGCTTTTTTTTATCAAAATCATACAAAGCAATAAGAAAGTTTGATAAAATTTATGATAATAAAATTTTAAAGCATAAAAGTACAGAGTTAAATAGAAAGAAACTTTTAAAAATTAAACCAGATTTTGTTTTAAACTTACATCAAAGAACACCAATAGCATCTCCAATAATAGCAGCTGCAAAAAAATTAAACATTAAAACAGCAACTGTAATTTTTTCTTGGGATAATATACCAAAAGGAAGATTAATATCTCGTTATAATTATTATTATGTTTGGTCAGAATTAATGAAAAGTCAATTATTAAAATTGCATACTGAGATTTCATCATCACAAGTATTTATTACAGGAACCCCACAGTTTGAATTTTATTTTGATAAAAATAACTATTTAGCTAAAAAAGACTTTTTTAGTAGATTTGGTTTAGATGAAAACAAAAAAACAATCTGTTTCTCAGGTAATGACTTATTATCACCTCATGAGGCTGACTATTTAAAAGATATTTGCGAAGAAGTTCAAAAAATAGACGAAGAAAGTAGACCACAAATTATATTTAGAAAATGTCCTGTAGATAAATCTAATAGATTTGATAAAGTTTTAGAAGATTACAAAAATCTTGTTTTTTCTATTAAACCAGATTGGAAAACAGAAATAGAAAACGATGATACTTTTACTTCCATCTACCCAACTTTTAATGATAATGTATTATTGGCAAATACAATTAAGCATTCTGACGTAGTTATAAACCTAGCTAGTACAGTAGCTCATGATGCTGCTGTTTTAGATACACCTTGTTTATACTTAAAATACAACCCTGTTAAAAGAACATTACTTAAAGTTGAAGATGTTTTTGAGTTTGAACATTTTAGAAGTATGAAAAATCTTGAAGCTGTAGGTTGGATAAATAGTAAAAATGAAATTGCAGAAAAAATACTTAGTGCAATAAAAAACCCAGAAAAAACAGGTAAAGACAGAAAAAAATGGCTTCATAAAATAGTGCTTCATCCTCTTAATAAAAACTCTGAAAAACTAAAAAAAACAATCTTAGAATGCATATAGTTTTTTTAACAAGTTTGTACCCAAAACCAAATTTAAATGGAGGAGGTATTGGCACTTTTGTCCAATTTTTAGCTAATAAACTTGTAGAAAAAAATATATGTGTATCTGTTGTAGGTATTAATAACTCATATAATTACGAAAAATCTATAGAAAATGGTATAAACATTTATAGACTGCCTAAATCTAAATGGAAACTTGGCAAATTTTATCAACACACCAAATTTTTGTTAAAAAAAATAAACGAAATCAATAAAAAGAATAGAATTGATATTATTGAAGGGAGTGAATTAGGCTTTTCTTTTTTTCCTAAACTTACTAACTATACTAAAATAATTAGGCTTCATGGAGGGCATCATTTTTTTAGTAAAGAATTGAATAAAAACCTTTCTCTTTGGAAAGCTTACCAAGAAAAAAAATCATTTAAAAAAGCTGATGCTTTTATTGCTGTTAGTAATTATGTAGGAGAAAAAACTAAAAAATACCTCAATTACAAATTTAATTATAGTACAATCTACAATTTTATAGATACAGAAAAATTTAAACCTAAATTAAATGAAACTGATAATAACTCATTACTTTTTGTAGGTACTATTTGCAAAAAAAAAGGAGTTGAAGAGCTAATTAATGCCATACCAAAAGTAAAAAAACAATACCCAAATATCAAATTAGATTTAGTAGGTAGTGATTGGTTAGAAGATGGAAAATCTTTTACAGCGTATCTAAAAAATAGTATAAAAGAAGAAGATTTACCAAATATCAATTTTTTAGGACAAATACCTAATAATAAAATTCCAGAAATGATGCAAGATGCAACAGTATGCGTGTATCCTTCTTATATGGAATCTTTTGGATTGACTTGGTTAGAAGCTTTATGCATGGGCAAACCTTTAATTTTAGGAGATGTTGGACCAGCAAGAGAATTAGCAACGAATAATAAAACAGCGTTACTAGTTAACCCTTATAATGCAGATGAAATTGCAGAAGCCATTTTAAAATTTTTATCAAACAAAGATTTTAGAGAGATATTAGGAAATAATGCAAGAAAAGAAATTTTAAAAAGATTCGATTCTGAAGAAATTGTAGATAAGAATATCAAATTTTATAAATCAATTATATTATCTTCAAAAAATAATTAAGACGAATGAAAAAAGCTTTTTTTAAAGAAAACTTAATCTGTCCCATGTCTGGAGTTGGTGTTAAAGAAATTAATGATAATGAAATCAAATTTGTAAATGCAACAAAAATTATTATTGATAATAATATTCCAATTTTAATTAATGAAGAAAACAGTATTTTTTCAGTAAAAGATATTTTAAATTCATTTCCTACTACACAAAATTCATCTTACAGAAAAAATAATTTAAAAAACTATTTTAGAAAAAATGTTTTGCCTTCTTTATCTAAAGATTTTACGCAAAAAAAACGTTTTTTGGAACTAAGTAAGAAATATATAAACAAGAATATTTTAGTAATTGGTTCTGGAGATAAAGTTGAATTTTATGCATCAGTTTTTAAAGATTCTTTAGTAATTAATTCAGATGTACACCTTTTATTTAAACCAGATTTAGTTTTTGATGCACATGAAATTCCTTTTAAAGATGCCACTTTTGATTTAGTTATAGCATCACAGGTTTTAGAGCATACTTTTAAACCTTGGGTTGTTGCGAATGAACTTGAAAGAGTTTTAAAAAATGGTGGAGAAGCTTTAATAGAAGTACCTTTTAATTTTCAATATCATAGTCCTCCTTATGATTTTTTTAGATTTACATTTACAGGTTTAAGAAGCTTATTTCCAAAATTTGAATTAGTTACTTACGAAGCTCCTGAAGGAAAAGCAGCAACAATAGCCAATGCAAATTCATCCTTTTTAATTGAATTATTTTCAAATAGATATTTAAGAATGTTGATGCTTTTCGTATCAAGAATTTTATTTGGATTGTTAAAATATATCGATTTATTATACAGTTCTAAATCTTTAAAATCTACAGTTTTGGCAAAAGGATTGGTAATGATTTTTAAAAAAGATGGTAGAGAACGAAAAAATGCTGAACTTTTAGATGAGTATTTTAAATTAAAATAATTATGAAATTTGCTATTATTACACATGCACTTCATAAAAAAAATGATAGTAAAGTTTATGCTTACGAACCTTATGTAAGAGAAATGAATCTATGGATAAAATATGTTGATGATGTAAAAATTGTAGCACCTTTTTCAAACAAAGATGTCACTAAAATTGAGGCAAAATACAGTCATTCTAATATTTTATATTCAGTAATTCCTAGTTTTAATATTTTAAGTTTTTTTGAAATTTTAAAATCAATTTTTAAAATTCCTCTTATAATTTTAAAAATTTTTAAAGCAATGTTTTGGGCAGACCAGATTCATTTAAGATGCCCAGGAAATATAGGTTTACTAGGTTGTTTTGTGCAAATATTATTTCCTTTTAAACCTAAAACAGTAAAATATGCTGGTAATTGGGATCCTAAAAGTAAACAACCTTTAAGTTATCGAATTCAAAAAAGAATTTTGTCAAATACATTTTTAACTAATAATTGTAAAGTTTTGGTTTATGGAGATTGGGAAAATCAATCAAAAAATATTGTACCTTTTTTTACAGCTTCATATCAAAAAGAAGAAATACAAGAAATTGCTAATAAACCATTATCTAAGACAATTAAATTTACTTATGTTGGGGCTTTTTCTAAAGGAAAACAACCACTTTTAAGCGTTAAAACTATAAAAAAACTAAATTTAAAAGGTTATAATGTTCAATTAGATATGTTTGGACAAGGAGAAGAATTTAACAAAGTAGCAGCTTATGTAAAGAAAAACAATTTAAATGATATAGTAATTTTACATGGCAACCAGCCTAAAGAAATCGTAAAAGAGGCATTTATGAGTGCTCACTTTTTAATCTTTATTTCTAAATCTGAAGGCTGGCCAAAAGTAGTTGCAGAAGCTATGTTTTGGAAATGTTTGCCAATTTCGTCTAAAGTTTCTTGTGTACCTTATATGCTAGATACTGGTAATAGAGGCATTTTAGTTGATGATAATGTTACTGATAAAGAACTTACTATTATTATTGAAAGTTGTTTGGAAGACGCAGAGTCTTATCAAAACAAAGTAGCAACAGCACAACAATGGTCTCATCAATTTACATTAGATAAATTTGAACTAGAGGTAAAAAAACTTTTAATTTGATGAAAAAACTAGGTGTAATTCAAATTATAGATAGTTTAAATACTGGTGGAGCAGAGGTTTTGGCTGTAAATACAGCTAATCTTTTATCAGAAAATAAGATAAATTCTCATTTATGTACTACAAGAAAAGAAGGTAAATTAAAGGCAAATATTAATAAAGATGTAGGTTATTTATTTTTGAACAAGAAAAATAATTTAAATATGAAATCTATTTTTTCTTTAAATAAATACATCAACAGTCATAATATTACAATTATTCATGCACATAGTACTTCTTTTTTTTTAGCTTTTTTAATAAAATGTTTATCACCAAAAGTAAAAATAATTTGGCATGACCATTTTGGAATTACCCAAAAATTGAATCATAGGAAATTATTTCCTTTAAAGTATATTTCTTATTTTTTTAAGGCTATTATTAGTGTTAACTCTGATCTTAAAAGATGGGCTGAAGAAAAACTGCTTTGTAATGAGGTGTATTTTATTAATAATTTTCCAGATTTTGTTGTTACAAAAGCATCTACAATATTACAAGGAGAAGAAGAAAAAAGAATTGTACATCTAGCAGCTTTTAGACCTCAAAAAGATCATTTTACTTTAATAAAAGCTTTTGAAAATTTTTCAAAAAATAATTCGGGTTGGTCATTGCATTTAGTAGGTGGTTTTAATGATAAAAATTATTATCAAAAAATAAAAGATTTAATTACCACAAAAGAAATGCAAAACCATATTTTTGTGTATGGCTCTTGTTTAGATATTGCTTCTATTTTAAAACAAGCTACAATAGGGGTTTTGTCATCTAAATCAGAAGGTTTGCCTGTTTCTTTATTAGAGTATGGTTTGGCAAATTTACCAGTTGTAGTTACCAATGTTGGAGAGTGCTCTAGAGTTGTCATAAATAATGTATCAGGCTTCGTAATAGAACCCGAAAACTATTTAGAATTTGCAGAAAAATTAAATTTATTAGCAAATTCTAGAAAAATGAGAAATGTTTTTGCTGAAAAAAACAACAGCATCATTTTAAAAGATTATTCTAAAAATAGTTTTTTAAAAAAAGTAACAGATATTTATAAAAAATAAATTTTTGCAAGATAAAATTTTAAATAATAAGCTTATTACAATACTTATATTCCTTGTATTTGGTTTTTTAGGAACTTTACCTATTTTTCCAAGTATATTGGGTCTTGTAAGTGTAACCTTACCATTATATTTTATTTACTCTACAAAAAATGAAAATGAAGAAGCATTCTTTTGGGCTGCATACATTATTGGAGCAGAGGTTTTTATTAGAATGACAGGTGGTTTTGTACTTTATGAAACAGGAAAATATGCAGCCATACTCTTTTTACTTTTAGGGATGCTTTTAGGAAGGTTCAAGCAAGTTTTATCTATTCAATATTTAATATATTTATTTTTACTACTTGTTGGTATTGTTTTTACACAAGTACCAGAAGGAGAGTCTTTAAGAAAGAATGTATTATTTAACTTAAGTGGCCCCATAGTTTTAGGTATCTCTGCCATTTACTTTTACCAAAGACCTATTACATTAAAAATTTTGTTAAACGCATTGTTCTTTATGCTTTTGCCTTTATTTTCAATGATAATTTATTTGTATTTTAGAACTCCTGATTTAGAAGAAATTGTATTTGGTGGTGAAGCAAATTTTGCAACATCAGGTGGTTTTGGACCTAACCAAGTGGCTACTGCAATTGGTTTAGGAATGTTTATTTTAACAGTTTTTATCCTTTTAAAGTACAAACTAACAGGTTTTCTTATTTTAGATTCTATCTTTTTGATCTATTTTTCTTTTAGAGGATTATTAACGTTTTCTAGAGGTGGTATAATAGCCTCATTTATAACTTTAATTTTATTTTCTTTTTTTTATATCCTTTACAAGAAAATTTCGTTTAATGTTATTTTTAAGTATCTATTTACGGCTAGTTTTTTTATCGTTTCAATTTGGTTATACACCTCAAATGTAACTAAAGGGATGTTAAATAATAGATACCAAGGAAAAAATGCAGTTGGTGTTCAAAAAGATATCACTACAGGTAGGTTAGATATTTTAGAAACTCAAGTAGGTAGTTTTTTAAGAAACCCAATAGGAATTGGTGTTGGTAATGGTAAATACGAGCGTTTAAAAAGTATAGAACACGTTACAGGTGCATCTCATAATGAAGTTGGACGTTTACTAGAAGAGCATGGTTTTATAGGTCTTTTACTACTATTGTTGTTATTAACAGTTCCGCTTTTTAACTTTTTTAGAGGTAATCTCTTACAAAAAGCTTTTATCATTTCTTTTTATTCAATTTGGTTTTTAACAATTAATCATTCTGCAATGAGAATTGCTTTGCCAGGTTTTATCTACGGATTATCACTAATAAGAATTGAAGATATTGAAAATTTTGAAAATGCCAAGTTTTTAAAAAATATAGAGGATGAATAAAATTCTATACATAGGAAACAATTTAAGCAAAACAACAAAATACCCAACAGCTTTAAATAATTTAGTTAAAAAGCTAAGTCAAGAAAATTTCGAAATTAAAGTAAGTTCAGGTAAATCTAATAAAGTATTAAGACTTTTAGATATGATTGGAACAACTATTAAATACAGAAAAAAAACAGACGTTGTACTTATTGACACATATAGTACTATTAATTTTTATTATGCTTTATTGGTTTCTCAAATATGTAGGTTTTGTAAGTTAAAATATATTCCAATTTTACATGGTGGAAATCTACCAATAAGACTTAAAAACAATCCTTTTTTTTCTAAGTTGATATTTAGAAACTCACTTGTAAATGTTGCTCCTTCTAATTATTTAAAATCAGTTTTTGAAAAAGAAAGTTATAAAACTTTTTTTATACCAAATGCAATAGATATATATGATTATAAATTTAAAGAAAGAAAAACACTAACACCAAAATTACTTTGGGTAAGAGCTTTTAAAGAAATTTACAATCCTATTTTAGCTTTAAAAGCGTTGTTTTATTTAAAAAAAGAATATTCTGAAGCGAGTTTGTGCATGGTTGGTCCTTTTATAGACAAAACTTATAATGACTGCAAAGAATTTATCGAAAAAAATAATTTAAAAGATTCTGTAGAATTTACAAATGTACTTTCTAAAGAAGATTGGCATAAAAAATCCGAAGATTTTGACATTTTTTTAAATACATCAAATATAGACAATACACCTGTAAGTGTTGTAGAAGCTATGGCTCTTGGGTTACCTGTTGTGAGCACAAATGTTGGTGGAATTCCTTTTTTAATTGAAGATAAAGTTGATGGGATTTTAGTAGAAGCTGATGATGAAATTCAGATGTACAATGCTATTATTGCTATTATAAAGGATAATAATTTTAAATTAGCCTTAAAAGCTAGAGAAAAAGTTGAAATGTATGATTGGAGTAAAGTGAAAAACAAATGGAAGTCAATTTTAAAGTAAAAAGATGAACATATTAGATTTCTCTTTAAAAATAAATAATTACCCAATAAAAAAGGCAAAGTCTGAGTTGGTTGCAATTCAACAATTAACAGAAAAAGAATTTGAAAAATATGTAACAATAAAGAAAAAAGAAATTGTTGACTATCACATTAAAAACAATATATTTTACAAAAGCCTTCTAAAAAATAATAACTTAGAATGGCATAATTTACCAATCTTAGAAAAAAAAGATTTACAAATCCCACTAAAAGAAAGATTAAGTCCTTCATATACCCTTAATAATATATTTAAAAACAAAACTTCAGGTTCTACAGGAAACCCATTTTATTTTGCAAAAGATAAATTTACACATGCCTTAACTTGGGCTATTATAGAAAACAGGTTCAATTGGCACAATTTATATGGCAAAAAACAGGCAAGGTTTTATGGGTTACCTAAATCTGGTAATAGTAGAAAAAAAGAACTATTAAAAGATTTTTTTTCGAATAGATATCGTTTTGATGTTTTTGATTTGTCAGATTTAGCTTTAAAAAAATGGCTTAAAAAATTTGAAAGTACAAAGTTCGTTTATCTTAATGGCTATACATCTGTTTTGGTGTTTTTTGCAAAATTTCTAATAAAAAACAATATTGTTTTAAACAAAATATGTCCAACATTATCAGCTTGTGTTGTAACTTCTGAAATGTTATTTGAAACAGATAAAGAAATTTTAAAGAAAGGTTTTGGGGTAAAAATTATCAATGAATATGGAGCTTCAGAACTAGATTTAATTGCATTTGAAGATGCATCAGGAGAGTGGATTTTAAACACAGAAAGTATTTTTGTAGAAATTATAGAAAACAATAAAGTTATAAATGATGGTGAAGTTGGCGATATTGTAATAACCTCATTATACAACAAAGCACATCCATTTATAAGATACAAAATAGGAGATAAAGGAGCGTTAAAAAGGGTGAATTCTAAAAAAGTAATTTTAGAAAAATTAGAAGGTAGGAGTGAGGATATTATAAAACTTCCTAGTGGAAAAACGGCACCTGGACTTACTTTTTATTATATTACAAAGTCTGTAATGGAAGATTCAGGAAATATAAAAGAGATTAAAGTTATTCAACAACAAGTAGATGCTTTTGTAATTGAATATGTTGCAGATAAGCAGTTAGAGAAAGAGGAAGAATTTGAAATAAAAGAAGCTTTAAAAAAATATTTAGAACCTAATTTGCACATTAAATTTGTAAAGCTAAACACTTTAAAACGCTCTAAAAGCGGAAAATTAAAGCAATTTACCTCTCTTTTAAGATAATTTCTCTCATTTTTAAACACAATTTAATTTGAAAAAAAACATTGTCATTATTTCTAACTATTATCCTCCAGAAATGGGTGCAGCTGCAAATAGAATTCAAAATTTGGCAGCCTCATTAAATAATATTGGTAATAATGTTCAAGTTATTTGTCCTTTACCCAATTATCCAGAAGGTAAAATTTTTAAAAAATATAGAGGTAAATTTTATAAGAAAGAAAATATAAATAATATTAGCGTACGCAGATATTGGATTTTTCCATCAAAATCAAAAAATTCAATTATAAGACTGTTTAGTATGCTTTCTTTTGCGTTTTCACTATGGTTTTCTATATTCTCATTGATAAAAAAAAAACCAAATGTAATTATCATACAGTCACCTCCATTATTAGTAGCACTTTCTGCTTTGTTATTAAGTAAAATTCTTTTTTGTAAAAACATTTTAAATGTTTCTGATATTTGGCCATTGTCTGCACTAGAATTAAAAGTGATAAAAAAAGGAGTTTTTTATCGATTTTTAGAAAAAATAGAAAGATTCAACTATCAATTAGCGGATAAAATTATGGGGCAATCCAATGAAATTGTATCACATATTAAAACCATTGTTAGTAAAGATACTTTGGTGTATAGAAATGTTCCAAAATACAAAAAATACCCTCAAAAAACTAAATCCGTAAAAACTTTAAAAATAGTGTATGCTGGGTTATTAGGTTATGCACAAGGCATTTTAGAAATTTGTAAACAAGTTAATTTTAAAGATTTAAATATAGAATTTCATATTTATGGAGCAGGTTTAGAGGAAGATGAAATAAAAAAAATAGCAAATGAAAAGAATAGAAATATTTTTTTTCATGGAGCAAAAAAAAATACCGAAATAAAACAAGAAATTTTAAAATATGATATTGGTTTTGTACCCTTAAAAAATAAAATTTATGGAGCAGTACCCTCTAAAATTTTTGAATTAATGCAATTGGGAATACCAATTCTATTTTTTGGTGAAGGAGAAGCTACTAAAATCATAAACAATAATAAAATAGGTTTTTGTTGTACTTCTAATAACTTAGAAGATTTAAAAAAGTTATTCTTTAAAATTGATAAACTGTCTAATGAAAACTATAAAATATTGAGTAATAATTGCTTAAATGTCCATAAGAATAAGTATTCTTTAAAATTTCAAACAGATAAAATGTATGATAAAAAGTTTTTATAGTAAGTATTTTAACATTTTTTTATAAATTTGTTATATACTCAAAATGACGATTCAACAATTGCTTTTTTATTTGTGAGCCCTAAATATTTAATTAAAAATCATTAACTGTTGTCTACTAAAAATTCAAGCTTTAATTTATCTGAACGAAAACTTCTTTTAAGATTAATAGATATTTTTGTTTTAGTCTTTAGCATTTGGCTTGCCTACTATTATTTTAATTTTAATTACATAAGTTTTACAAGCAATTCTATTTTTAGTTGGTTATTATTATTAATTTTTTATTATTTAATAATAGGTCAAATTTTTCAACTCTATAATTTAGATGTTTCTAACAATCGTTATAAAGTAGTAAGTGCTGTTGTTCTCACTGCGTTTATAACTACAATATTTTATATTTTTACGCCATTTTTATCACCAGAATTACCTCCAAACAGACTTAAAATTGTATATTTTTTCTTGTTATTATCCTTTCCTGTAATTTTATGGAGGTTTGCGTACATTTCTTTAATTTTTTCTCCAAAATATTTTAAATCTTTAATATTTATAGGAGAATCTAGTGAGATAGAAAAAATTATCAAAAGAATAGATAATGATTCTTTTCATAGAGTAGAAGCTTATATTTCTGATAAAAAAATTGACGGGGTAAATGGTTTTGTAAGTTTAGATGGAGCAAAAATTGCTTCTATTATTCCCAAATCTATGACAGTAGACATTGTTGTTTCAGAAAAAAACTTATCAAAAAAGCAAATTAATTCTATGAATAAAGAGTTGATTTATTTATTTGAAAGAGGTGTAAATATTTTAAGTTATGAAAGTTTTTATGAAGAAATAACTGCTAGAGTGCCAAAAGAATATCTAAACCACAACTTTTATAAGCACATTAATTTTAGTAAAAATAATACAAATAACTTTTATCTTTTTGGTTTAAGAATTACAGATATTGTAGTATCTATATTTGGTATTCTTTTTTTATTATTACTTTCTCCAATTTTGTTAATCTGTAATGTATTTGCAAATAGAGGTCCTTTTTTTTATACTCAAAAAAGAGTTGGTAAAAACGGAGATGTTTTTAAGATTTTTAAATTAAGATCTATGGTAAAAAATGCAGAATCTGGTAAGGCTATTTGGGCATCTAAAAACGATTCTAGAATAACCTCATTTGGTAAATTTTTAAGAAAAACCAGAATAGATGAATTACCACAATTTATAAATATTTTAAAGGGTGAAATGAGTTTAATTGGGCCAAGACCAGAAAGACCAGAGTTTGTAAAAGATTTGGAAGAAAAAATACCTTTTTATGCC
This sequence comes from Polaribacter sp. 2305UL8-11, assembly GCF_058147165.1. Classification (NCBI taxonomy): domain Bacteria; kingdom Pseudomonadati; phylum Bacteroidota; class Flavobacteriia; order Flavobacteriales; family Flavobacteriaceae; genus Polaribacter; species Polaribacter sp. 2305UL8-11. Next base: position 117,528 of record NZ_JBYVJW010000013.1, read on the forward strand.
ATTCGTCATATTATAAGACCAGGTTTAACAGGTTGGGCTCAAGTTAATTACCCTTATGCAAACACCATAGAAGAGCAAGAAACAAAATTGCGTTACGATTTGTATTATATTAAAGAAAGAAGTGGCTTTTTAGATTTTAAAATTTTTATAAAAACAATTACAACAATCCTATATTTTAGAGGTCAATAATATTTTATTTATATATAAATATCTAACCAAAAGCAATACTAAAACTGGTATGATTGCTGGAGGAAAACTTTGAATTTTAAAAATCCAAATTATAGGAATAATTAAAACAAACATCAATAATAATCTTACATAATACAATAACCATTTCTTTTGATAATTCTTAGAAAATATAAATGCAATAATAATATTAGGGAAAAACGCCCAAAGTAAATTATAATTATTTGGAGCAGTAGAATGGCTTGAAAAGAACCAAAGAAACCCTAAAATACAACCAATTAAGCCTGTTATAAATAATATCGTAAAATCTAAAGATTTAGTTAATTTGTTCTTTTTTGCATCTTTATAAGTAATAAAAACACCTAAAATAGATAATATGCTAAGTATTAAAAGCGGGTTTAATAAAGATGTTTTTTGTTCCTTTTCTTTAAAATCTAAAATAATATCTTCTCTTTTAACTAATTTTTTTGAGTTAGAAAATGTTGCTTCTTTAAAACTTTTATACACATAATCTGGTAAAAAAAGATATTCTTCTGTAGCGGCTTTTTTATCTAACTTTATTCCTGCTATTAAGTTTAACCCTAGACTACCCCAAGTGTTCCAGTGAATTTCATTATTAGTTAATTGTCTAAAAGTTAAATTTGAATTCGCATCATCAATAGTAAAAATAACACTATCTCCAAGAATAGATTTTGTAATATCTCTTAGTTTTGTTGCACAATTATCAAAATATGGATCATAATTGTAATCTCTATTTTGAGGTAGTGTATTATTTTCTAAATAAATAAAATATTGTTGTCTTTCTGCTAAAGTTAAATTAAGTACTTGTTGCTTTATCCAACGTTTTTGTTTTTTATAACTCGCTAAAAAATATTTAAAATCATAGCTTGCCAAGCTATAAATCATATTCCCTTTTGCAAAATTTGTATAGAAATTAGGTTGGTTAAAATCGAAAATACCATAGTTGTAAACTAAATCTAATTTTAACATGGGGTCTTTAATTCGGATTGCAGAATGCCCAAAAGCTTCATACAATTCTTCTCCTGGACCAACAGTTACAATACTTATTTCTGAATATACAGAAAGTTTAACCTGAGCGTTTAATGTTGATAAAGTTATAAGGGTAAAAAGTAGAAAAATGTATTTTTTTATCATAAGAATTAACGTCTAAAAAAACTATAATCTATGGTTACAGAAAAGATATTAGAATACAAAGCATTACCAACACTACCAATATTAGTCAAAGCATAATCTATTTGAATACCATTATATTTAAATCCTACTCCAAAATTTGGTTGTAAAGAAAGCGATTTAGTGTTGTCAAACTCTGTAATGTATTGAAAATTACCAACACCAGCTCTTAAATATACCAAATCATCATAATCTAATTGAAAACCAGCTGCAGGATCTATACTAGCAAACTCTGAAGAAAAAATATCATTAGTTTGTGCAAAACGAATGTTTAAATCTACTTCTGTTAAAAGATTAAGAAAACGACCTAATCTCCAGCTTTTAGCAACACCCATTTGCAATTTAGGTTTTGTAAGTTCTGTAGTTTCTGGAGCATCTTGGTTTTGCCCAGGAATAGCATTTTTTATTTTATTAAATTCATCTTCATCAACAGCCCAACTATTAAATGTTGTTGTAATATCTCTAACCATTACTCCAAAATACCAATTATTTCTTTCAAATTGAATTCCGACATCAAAACCAAAACCCCAAGAAGAGGCAAAGTCTCCAATAATTCTTCTTATAATTTTAGCATTTACACCAAATTTAACATCCTTAAAAAGAAGATTTCTAGCATAAGCAACGTTAAATGCATAATCTACAGAAGAAAAGAGTTGTATTCTATTAAAATCGATATTTCCTTGGCTATCTATTAATTCTGTAGTGTTTAAAATATCATCTACACCAAAACGAATAACAGAAATACCTAAAGCACTTTGTTTATCTATTGGCATTGCAAAACTAGCATGATTATAATTGGCAATTCCTGCAAAATAAGAGGCGTGCATTAAAGACCCTTGATAATCTTCTATACCTACTAAACCTGCTGGATTCCAGTAAATAGAATTTGCATCATTAGTAGTAGCAACAATACTTTTACTCATTCCTAAACCTTTGGCATCTACACCAATTGTTAAAAATTCATTCGAATAATTTCTAAATGCTTGTGCAGTTAAAAATAATGGGGAAAGCAGTAAAAAAAGCGTTATATTTTTTTTCAAAAGACTTATTAATTATCTATACAAATATCTAAAAACATACTAAAATAACAGTAGTTTTTTAAAGATATTGTCTACAATGTATGAATCTTAATATTTTCTTTGATAAACCTTTCTATTCTGCACTCTAGCCAAGTATTTTCTGATGCTTTAAAGGAAGACATAAAACCTACATGACCACCGTAATTTGGGCTTTCGAAAAAGAAAAAATCAGAATTATGGGCTTCATCAAAAGGAAAGCATTCTTTAGATAAAAAAGTATCATCTTTTGCATTTATTAATAAAGTAGGTCTTTTAATTTTAGATAAATAGGGTTTTGCACTTGCTTTTTCCCAATAATCTTCTGGACTTTTAAACCCAAAAACGGGTACAGTATACAAGTGTTCTAAATGCTTAAACTTTGTGGCTTTAAATAATTTATCTTTGTCTAGGTTATAATCAGGAAATTTGTGTGCCTTTTCTAACAACTTGTTTTTCATTGTTTTAAAAAACACTTCCATATATAATTTGTTTTTTAATTTTTCCATTTCTACTTCTGCAGAAGCAATATCTATGGGTACAGAGACAGCAATACCACCTTTTATTTTTGTTGATAAATGTGCCCCTTTTTCACCTAAATATTTTAAGGTTAAATTGCCACCTAAACTAAAACCAACAATAACAAAGTTTTCATAATCATAATTTTCTAAAAGATGGTTTAAAACAAAATCTAAATCCTCAGTTTTTCCACTATGATAAGTTGTCAGTAAATTATTATCTTCTCCAGAACAACCTCTTAAATTAAAGCAAACCGCATCTAAACCAATTTTATTTAAATGTTTGGTTGTAGATGCCATATATCTAGATTCTGAGCTACCTTCTAATCCGTGTATTAATAAAGCTAACGTTTTTGAGCCCACCAAAGAGAAATCTAAATCTATAAAATCTTTATCCCAAGTTGTAATTCTTTTTCTTAAATAGCTACAGACATCTTTCATAAAAAGAGGTCTATACATAGTATTAAAATGACCATTTTTAAAAGGTAAAGTAGGGGAGAAATCTGATGTAAAAACAGGCATTTTTTAATTTTTTAGATTTTTAGAAAACAAAACAATACTCCAAATTAGTCCTACAGAAGATCCAATAAATGCAAGACCAATTAAGAAAGTTAAAAAATCATTATTTATATTACTTTTAAACTCGTAAGAGTTAGTTAGCTTACTAAAAAAACTTCCGTAAGTCATACCAAAACAACTTGCCCATCCTGAAATTAAAATAGCAAATTTTAATCGATGTTTTTTTAAAACTAAAAAAGCTCCAAGTAATAAAATGCCGCCAAAAATAAAATCATCAATTATAAATAGCCAATTTCTATTTTTGCCCCAACTCCTAATACTTTCTCCAATCATTAATCCTACAGCTAGTAAAATACCTAAATAAGCGTTTAATTTCATGTTATACGATTTTAGTTTTTGGTAAGTTTAAAACAAAAGATATTATAAAAGATATAAATGAAAATAATAATAAAACTAAAAGAATATTTCCAACAATATCTGTATTATCATTTATAATACCATTTTGTTTTGCTTCAAATCTCAAAGCCCAAGTTCTAAAATTTAAACAGAATTCAAAACCCCAAGCTCCGCACAAAACTCCTAATTTATTTTTGTCTTTTAAAGCGATAAAACCTCCAAAAATTAATAACAAAATAGCAATGATATCTATAGATGTTTGAATAATTGATTGACCATATAAATATATAAAATAACTTTCTCCTATTGCATGAATAATAGATACACAAATAGAAACCCAAGCAAATTTTTTAATAAAATAACTAGAGAAAATCATAACAACATTAATTTATTGTTTACAAATATGACAAAATTTTAAGGATTATGAAAACCAACAAATTTCATTTTCTTATTTTAGCTTTTAAATCAAAATAAATAATGAATATTAAAAAACACATTCCTAATTTATTAACACTTGGTAATCTTTTTTGTGGAACCTTAGCAACTATTTTTGCAGTTCATGGTGATTTTATAAATGCAGCTTTATTTGTGGTTTTAGGAATTTTATTCGATTTTTTTGATGGATTTGCTGCAAGATTACTAAATGTTACTGGAGAATTAGGAAAACAGTTAGATTCTTTAGCAGATATGGTTACAAGTGGTGTTGTGCCTGGGATTGCGATGTTTAAATTGTTATCTGAAGAAAATGGAATAAATTATTTTGGAGAAAAAAGTGAAATTGGAACATCATTTGTGGGTTTTCATTTAGAAATATTTCCTTTAATAGGTTTGTTACTAACTTTAGGTGCATGTTACAGGCTAGCAAAATTTAATATAGATTCAAGACAAACAGATTCGTTTATAGGTTTGCCAACACCAGCCATGTGTTTGTTTGTAATTTCTTTACCTTTAATTCAGCATTATTCTGATATTGAATTTGTCCAAAATTTACTTTCTAACAATTATGTTTTAATTGCAATTACATTGCTTTTAACCTATTTAATGAACGCAGAAATCCCTTTGTTTTCTTTAAAATTTAAAGACTATTCTATTAAGAATAATATTGTAAAATATTTATTTTTAGTAGCTTCTTTGCTTATGATTATTTTATTGCATTATATTTCTATTCCATTAATCATCACATTATACATAGTTTTATCTATAATTAGTAATTATGGAAAAAAAGCAACAGTTTAAGTCGATAAGAGCATTTATAGGAGCTAAAAATTTTGAAGAATCTCGAAATTTTTATAAAGATTTAGACTTTACAGAACTTACTTTATCAAAAAATATGTCTTACTTTAGAGTTGATGAAAAACTCGGGTTTTATTTACAAAAAGCCTATGTAAAAGATTGGGTAGATAACTCTATGTTGTTTTTAGAAGTAGAAGATTTAGAAGCTTATTTAGAAAAAGGCTTAATGGCAAAAAATGGTTGGTAAAAACCTCTGAATCCCTTTGTAATACTGATTAAATTAAAAGTTTATTGAA
>NZ_JBYVJW010000014.1:0-113175 GCF_058147165.1 Polaribacter sp. 2305UL8-11
CAATAAACTTTTAATTTAATCAGTATTACAAAGGGATTCAGAGGTTTTTACCAACCATTTTTTGCCATTAAGCCTTTATAAAAAAAACAAAATTGAAAACTGGAGGGCTTATTTTGCTTAGTTTTCAATTTTTATTTTTTTACTCTACTTTGCTAAAGGGTTAAAATCTAATGCCAATTGTAACCAATATTCTAAATTCTTATCTAAATCTATAGCTTCATCAGATAAAAAGACATAGCCTTTCATTGGTTTTCCAGTAAAATTCATTTCTCTACATCCTTTTTTCAATAATGATTCTTGATAAATATTAGGGTTGATTCTTGCCATAATTTCATCAACATTTATACCTACATACATTTTATTATCTACCATAAAACACAAACCACCAAACATTTTTTTTGTTGTAAAAGGCACTTTTTTCTCTTTTAAGAATTGAGAAACCCTATCTGCTAAATACACGGAATACGCCATTATTTCTTACTTTTTGGAGGGTACACACCTAATATTTTTTGAATTACTTCTTTCAAATATAACTCACGTTCTTGAGGTGTTCTTTTCTCTTTAATTGTTGATGTTAAAGAACCTTCCCAAAATAATTGGTTCGATTTTGCTTCTATAAATTTAATTACAATTTCTTCGTTTAGTTTTTTACCACCAATAGGTATTCCTCCAGAAATTCCAATTCCTCCATTTCTACCTCCTGTTCCTACTCCAATGCCAATTGTATTATTATTTGGTTTTTCTGATATTGTCGCTTCAAAAAAGATAAAAAAATCTGGAGTAGAATTTTGACTTAACCCATCTTTTTCTAATCTATTTACAATGGCATTTGAAATTCTTTTTACATCAAACTCATTTAAATTCTCTCCATTATCCTCGTAAAAATCAAATGTATTGAAGTTAGAAAAAACGGTTTTCTCATCATAATCTACAATTACTTTAGAAGATACACAGCTTATCAACAATAACAAAAAGAAAAATTTTAAAAATTTCATAAAAGCTATTTTTTACTTTCTTCTAAAACTACTCTTGTTGGTGTGTCTTTACCGTTAATAATACTTTCAGTTCCTTTTGCAACTGCTTTTATGGTTTCTGTAATTACAGTCATATTAAGTGTTTCTGCTTCATCAGAAGCTTTATGGTAATCTTTATCTACATCTATAGGAGTTGCAGAAAACGTATGAGAAGGTACCCCTAAACGTGCTAAAGATGCATTGTCTGATCTAAAAAATAAATTAAATTTTTTATAAGGATCTGGATAAAGTGTATAACCAGTTCCTTCTAAATTTTTCTGAACAATTTTACCAAAATCAGAACGTTCATAACCAGTTAACCAAGCAGTTTTTGGTCCAAAACTAGCAGTTTTACCAATCATTTCTAAATTAATTCCTGCCACAAATTTAGAGGCATCAATTCCTTTACCAAAATGTCTAGAACCTACCAAGCCCATTTCTTCTGCAGTAAATGCTACAAAAACAATAGTCCTCTCATTATCTCCTTTATTTTTAAAGTATTCTGCTAAAGTTAAAACACCAGTAACCCCAGAAGCATCATCATTTGCACCATTATAAATACTATCTAGTTGCCCTTCTTTTTTACGAATCCCTAAGTGATCATAATGTGCAGAAACAATTACATACTCGTCTTTTTTGCTTTTCCCTTCTAAAACGCCAATAATATTACTTGTTGTAATATCTTCTTTAGTTCTTCTATTTTTAAACGTAAACGTTTGCCTATAGTTTTGCAAAGTATCATAGGTTTTTAAACCTATTCTTTTAAATTCGTTTTCTATATATTTTGCCGCTTTTTCAATACCAGGAGTTCCTGTCATTCTTCCTTCCATTTCATCAGAAGCCAAAGTGTACAAATGTTTTTTAACAGTAAGAGAGTCTATTGTAGCTATTTTTTTTTCAGATTTTAAAACTTTCGATTTCTCTTTACAAGAAAACACAAGTGCAAAAATTGTCAAATAAATAAGGTAGATTTTTTTCATTTTGTAGATTTTAATTCGCTAAATATAGCCAATCTTAGCAATAAATATTTTGTACTTTTGTTAAAATTTTTTTCTGATGGATTTATCAATCATTCCCAATATAAAACACACCAATTCGAATAATTTTTTTTTATTGGCTGGTCCTTGTGCCATAGAAGGTGAAGAAATGGCATTGCGAATTGCTGAAAAAGTAATTTCGATTACTGATCAATTAGAAATTCCTTATATTTTTAAAGGAAGTTTTAAAAAAGCTAATAGAAGTAGAATTGATAGTTTTACAGGAATTGGAGATGAAAAAGCCTTAAAAATTTTACGTAAAGTTTCAGAAACCTTTAATGTACCTACAGTTACAGATATACACGAAGTTGCAGATGCTGCAAAAGCGGCTGAATATGTAGATGTTTTACAAATTCCTGCTTTTTTAGTACGTCAAACAGATTTGGTAGTTGCAGCAGCAAAAACAGGCAAGGTTGTCAACTTAAAAAAAGGACAATTTATGAGTCCTGCTGCTATGAAACACGCAGTACAAAAAGTAAAAGATGCTGGGTCTAACAAAGCCTGGATTACAGATAGAGGTACCATGTTTGGGTACCAAGATATGATTGTAGATTTTAGAGGCATTCCAGAAATGCGCGAATTTGCTCCTACAATTTTAGATGTAACCCATTCTTTGCAACAACCCAATCAAACAGCTGGTGTTACTGGAGGTAGACCAGAAATGATTGAAACCATTGCAAGAGCTGGAGTAGTAAATAATGTAGATGGTTTGTTTATAGAAACGCATTTTGATCCTAAAAACGCAAAATCTGATGGTGCAAACATGCTCCACTTAGACAACTTAGAGCGTTTATTAACCAATTTGGTTGCCATTAGAAAAACAATAAATAATTTCTAGGCACAATTTTTGTTTTCTAAAGTTGTTTACCTTTTTTAGATGATGAAACAACTGCTACTTTTATTTTTATTGATTACAATTTCTATAAATTCTCAAGACTTTACTAAAGTTGATAGTCTTGTTGCTAGTTATCCACAATTTTCTAAAGCAGAAGATTTAGCATTAAAAATTAAAACCGATTTTTCTTCGGATGAAGAAAAAGCAAGAGCTGTATTTTATTGGTTAGCAAATAATATTCGTTATAATTTAAGAGAATATTACAATCCTACTCAAAGAAGTTATAACTTTAGATATACAACAGAAGCAGAAAAACTACAAAAACTGCAAGCTCTAAAAGATAAAATTGTGGCAGCAGCTTTTGTAACCAAATTTGGGGTTTGCGAAGAATATGCACAAGCATTTAAAAAAGTGTGCGATTTATTAGGTATTGAAGCAACTGTAATTAAAGGAAATGTAAGAAATACTCCGCAAGAAATTGGAAAACCAGAAAACACAACCAACCATGCTTGGAATGCTGTAAAAATTAATGAAAAATGGCTAATTTTAGATGCAACTTGGGCTGCTGGTTATGAATATAATGGAAAGTGGATAAAAAAGTTTAACAATTATTTTTATGATATTCCTAAGGACAAAGTTTTAAAAACTCATTATCCAGAAAAAACAATTTGGATGCTTCGTTTTGGACGAATGAGTTTGCAGGAATTTTACAATCAACCTATTTATGGAAATGGTTTACTCAATTCTAAAACTGAATTTCTATCACCTAAAAAAGGAATTCTAAAAGTAAATACAGCCAAAGAAATAAAACTGAAGTTTAAAAAATTAGACCCAAATTCTTTAATTTACTACACTTTTCAAGGACAAAAATATGCTCAAAGACCAACTTTCTTAGTTGGAGGAGATATAACAACTCTTATCATTAAAAATGCTAGAAAAAATTCTTATTTAAATTTGTACATCAATAAAGAAGCTGTGTTACAGTTTAAAACTAAATAACTTTTGTATTTTTAAGAAAAAAAAAATGAGAAAAATACCTTTTTTACTTTTCTTTTTTGCTTTTAATTTATCGTCTCAAGATTTATCAAAAGTTGATAAAATTATAAAGTCTTATCATCATATAAATTCGATTGAACAATTAGCAAACAAGATTGATTATGATTTCAAATCAAAAATTGAAAAAGCAAGAGCCGCATTTACTTGGTTAGCAATAAATATTGACTATTCTCAAAAAAGAAAGTTTGAAATAAAGGCTCCTGAACACATCATTTATTTTAATAAAGATGATTTAGAGAGAAGAAAAAATTTATTAAAAAAAAAGAGAGTAGAAAAAATAATAGAAAATACTTTTAACACAAGAAGTGGTGTTTGCGAAAGTTATGCTTTACTATTTAAAAGAATATGTGATTTGTTAAATATTGAAAACGCTTTAATAAAAGGCTATGTAAAAACAACACCAAGTCAAATAGCTTACTTAGCGAAACAAAAAAATCATGCTTGGAATGCTATTAATATTAATAATGAATGGCTATTTTTAGATGCAACTTTTGGTGCTGGTTTTATTTTTGAGGGACAATGGATACCTAAATTTGAAAAATTTTATTTTAATATAGAAAAAGACCAACTTAATAAAACCCACTATCCAAGTGATAAAAAATGGTTAGATATTTTGGGGCAAAAACCTTTAAATAGATTTTGCGAAAGCCCAATATTTAATATACCTTTTTTTATTCACAATGTAGAATTACTCTCTCAAAAAGAAGGAGAAATAATGATTAGAAAAGGAAAGAAAATTCAATTAAAATTAAAAGGAATTCAACCTGATGTAGAAATTTTATATTCTTACAATTTAAATAAAATCTCTAAAAGACCAATAATTAAGAATAGCAAAGAATCTATGGAGCTGGTATTAAAAAGTCCTAAAAAAAATTCTTTTTTAAATATTTATTTTGATAACCAATTAGCCATTCAGTATAAAGTTATTGTTGAATAATTAACCCCTCTTATAAAAACCTTTCTCTTTTAGTTGATGTGCCTCCTCTAAAACCGTTAATAAAACCTCTTCGTTAACATCATCAATAGAATAATATCTTAACGATTTTACCACTTTTCTATTTTCAGAAATAAGGTATTCATTATATTTTGTTAGATGCGCAGAAACCCAAAATGCAACGTCTACATAGCCTTTCTTTTTTGATGGATTCAAATAACAAAAAGGTTTATCATCTAAATAATAAAAAGGTATTTTCCATTTAAATTGTAAATCTACTTCTGGAAAACTCGTTTCTATTAAGATTTGTAAGTGTAATAATATAGATTTAAAAGGTTCTGGTTGATTTAAAATGTATTCTTCTGCTGGTTTCATTAATTTGTATATTAGCGAAAGTTATAAAATTTATGAATACAGACAATAATTCTCGATTAAATTTCTCATTATCTGGTTTTACAAGCATACAAATTGGTGTTTATATATTAATAAGTGCTTATGCAATAAAATTACTTCTTGAAGATTTTTATAAAAAAAATAGGCTAGGTATTTCAGAAGAAAACCTAGTAATTACCATCATAACAATTGTTTTTACAACCTTAATTTTTTCTTTTTTTGCTCTTTTATTTAAAGGGAAAAGAAATGCCAAAAAACATCAATATAAACTTTGGAATAAAAAAGGAGCCACTACTTTTTGGTTCATTTTTGGAGCTTTTTTTGCTATTTTTGGGTTACTAATTCTAGCTTTTAATTTAGGTTATGTAATGTATATTACCCCTTCTTTTTTACTTTTTTATGGACTTTTATTATTTCTATTAAAAAAGAAAGAACGAAAAAACATTGTTGTAATTTCTGCTATTTGTTTTCTTTTTGCCATTATTTGTATACTAATTCCTAGCTACTGGTACTCTTCTCTTTTTATTTTAGGAGTTGCACACATTACTTATGGGGTTGTAGAAAAAAAATAATTTACTTTTTAAGTTTTTTAATTGTTTAATTCAAATATTATCATTTACTTTGTAATTCAAAGTTCTTTAAAAATGAGTTCAGAAGATTATTTAAAAGACATATCAGAGATTAAAACACTAATGAGTAAATCCTCAAAATTTATTTCATTAAGTGGCTTATCTGGTATTTTAGCAGGAGTTTTTGCACTAATTGGTGCAGGTTTTGCTTATTGGTTGTTTAACGTAGAGGAAAAAAGTCAATTAATTTTAGACGGAAATATTTTTCAACTCATAATTCTTGATTTAATTTTAGTTGGCGTTTTTAGTATTGGAACTGCTATTTTTTTAACAACAAGAAAAGCAAAGAAAAATGATGAAAAAATTTGGGATCCTCTAACAAGAAGATTATTAATAAATTTTATTATTCCTTTATTGGCTGGAGGTATTTATATCCTTATCATTTTACAACAACAGAGATATGGACAAACTGCAGCATTAATGTTATTATTTTATGGTTTGGCATTATTAAATGCTTCTAAATATACTTTGGGTGATGTAAAATACTTAGGAATAACACAAATAATTTTAGGACTGCTATGTGCTTTTTATCCAGGTTATGGATTTTGGTTTTGGGTAATTGGTTTTGGATTTATGCACATTTTATATGGTACAATTATGTACTTTAAATATGATAAGAAATAGTACATTTTATATAATCTATTTCATTTGAAAAATATTATTTTAAATATAAATAAGGCTTTTGACCATAGAATAAGACTAGGAATTATGTCTATTTTAATGGTAAATGACTATGCAGATTTTAATACGTTAAAAGAATTATTAGGAGCAACAGATGGCAATTTAGCAAGCCATACTAAAGCATTAGAAAAAGTAGATTTTATTAAAGTAGAAAAACAATTTATTGGTAGAAAACCAAACACTAAATATATAGCAACTCAATTAGGTAAAGTTGAATTTAAAAAGCATATAGATGCTCTTGAAAAATTAATTAAAAACAAATAAATATTTTTTTAAACAATTACTTTGAATTTCAAAGTTCTTTTAACAATAATTAAAATGAAAAATTTAATCACATTAATCGCTGCAATTTTATTTAGCACACTTTTTTACAGGCAAAATATTGGTTTAAACCTATTGCTTTTTACACTACTTACTTCTTTAGTATTAGCTATTAATCACCCAATAAATTTTAAGAAAAGAAGTACAGTTTACACAGTTATTCCTTATCTAATTTCTGGGATTTTTGTGTTTATGTACAAATCAGATTTAAGTATAATTGCAAATATAATTGCCTACTTTACCTTTGTTGGTAGTATATCAGAACATAAATCTTCTGTATATATAAAATGGATAAATGGAATCTACACAACAATTGTAGCGTATTTTTCTCTAAGATTCGAAACTTTAAATACAGAAATAGAAAAAGTAAAAAAAGAAAAAATAGATTATACATATTGGTTAAAACTTATAGGAATACCAGCTGTTTTACTTTTAATTTTTATCAACTTATATAGAGTTGGTAATCCTACTTTTAATGAATTAATCTCTAAAATAGATTTTAGTTTTATCAATTTTCAATGGCTTTTATTTACAGCTTTAGGATACTATTTATTTTATAATATTAGTAATCCAATTCAAATTGAACCCATCACTAAAAATGATGTGAAACAGCGTAATGAATTAGAAAAAAACGATTTAAATAGCAGCTCTCTAAAAAAACTAAAAGAGGAAAAACAAATAGGAGTTGTATTGATGTTTTTATTAAATATATTAATCGTCTTTTTCTTGATTACTTATCTAATTCACCTATCAGAAATTCATAATATGGCTGCATCACAACTTTCCAAACAGGTTCATAATGGTGTAAATGCATTAATTTTTTCAAATTTATTGGCAATTGCAATTATTCTCTATTTTTTTAGAGGCAATCTTAACTTCTATAAAAAAAATATAAGTCTAAAAAAACTAACTTATGCATGGTTGCTTTTAAATTTGAGTATTGTTGTAATAACTGTTATCATAAATATAGAATACATTGTTTCTTTTGGGTTGACTTACAAAAGAATTGGAGTATTATTTTTTCTGATGATAACTTCTGTAGGCCTCGTATCTACATATATAAAAGTATCAAAAATTAAAAATCTTTGGTACCTGTTTCGTAAAAACACTCAAATTGCATTTGCTCTTTTAATCTTTGCATCTGTAATAAATTGGGATAAAACAATTACTTATTATAACATAAATTATGCAGATCAAATGGATTTGAATTACTTAATAGATTTGTCTAACAATAATGCTTTTATGTTAAAAGACTACCTAGAAAAAAATAAATTGGATGCTTTTTATACCACTAAAATCAACAAAAAACACAAAGCATATATTTCTGATTTACACAATAATTCATGGCAAGAAATGACGTATGATAACCTTAAAATTAAAAAGTGAATAGTACCAATAAAATAATGCCCATTTTATTAAAAGCAGCTCTGTTAGCAACTGTAATTTTTTGGACGCTAATTTTGTCTAAAAGAACTTTTTGGGGAGATGATTTTCTTTTGGTAATTGTAGTTTTCTCATACATACCAATATTTATTATTTGCTCAATTGCCATATTAATTACAATTGTACCCTTGTTTTTGCTTGAGAAAAAAGATTTAGATAGTCATAAAATGTTCAAAAAATATTTTCCATATTATTCAATAATTTTATTCTGTATCTTTTTTTATTGTGTGATATATTCAAATTTTAATGAAATTTCATATACCTTTTTTGTAACAGTTTTTTTTACACTCATACAAAGTTGGTTATGGCTTTGCAAAACACCAAAAACAGAAAATAAAATTGAAAAAGAGAAGTTGTTTAGTTAGTTGATTAAAGCAAAACCTCTAAACTTTAAAACGAGGTTTTGCTTTTTAAAAATTTAATTATGATAAAATTCAATAGAAATTATTTTATCAGTTTTATACTGATATTTTTAATAGAAATAGCAATTGCAAAATATACATCAGGTTTTTTACGTCATACTATAGGTGATGTTTTAGCCTCTATATTTCTTTACTGTTTAATTAAAAGTTTCTTTCAAATATCTGTAAATAAAACACTAATAATAGTATTGATAATTTCTTATACAATCGAGGTTTTACAACTTACAAACTTGCAAAATACATATCCAGAAAAGATAGAAAAGTATATGAGAATTATTTTAGGAACCTCATTTAGTTTGGGAGATTTAGTAGCTTATACAATAGGTATAATTCTCATATTAATTTTTGAAAAAACAATACGAAAATGATAAAAAAAATGAATCTTTTGCAAAAGAACGTACTTCTATTAGTTTTGTTTTGCTTGCTATTATTAATGGTAAGGATAAAAATTACAAATACGCTAACTTATAGTTTTTTGGTTTGGAACTTGTTTTTAGCAATTGTTCCTTTTATAATTTCTGAAAGAATGAAAAAAATGAACCTCTTAAAAACATCGAAAGCGACATTAATTTTACTCATTTTTATTTGGTTAATTTTTTTACCAAATGCACCTTACATAATAACCGATTTTATTCATTTGCAACACGCAAAAACAAATTTGGTTTGGTTAGACATATTTATTCTGTTTGCTTTTTCATCTACAGGGTTATTACTAGCAATTACGTCTTTATCTGAAATACATAAAATCATCATAAAAAAATGGAGCTTAAAATTCGCAAAATACTTTTTACTCTTAGTTACTTTTCTGTGTGGCTTTGGCATATACCTTGGCAGATTTTTAAGACTAAATTCTTGGGATATTTTCACATCACCAATTACAGTTTTAAAAAGAAGTATATTAAGTATAAATGACCCAAAAACTTGGTTTATAACCATTGCTTTTGGATCATTTATTTATCTCTTGTTTTATGTATTTCAGAATTTTAAAATTAGTCACCAATCTTAAAACCTGGCTTTATATAATCTTTAGGAACATTTTCTGGTGGTACAGTTAAAACATTACCATCTCTAACTGCATTGTAATGAGGAGATAAAATTTCTATGCCTGCATTATGCAATTCATTCTTAATACTTTCGTGCAAATAAGAATAAATTAAAGCCGCTTTTTCTGGATTTTTTGTATGACAATTTATTTCATAATTAATATAAAAATCATCTAAGCTTTTAACCAACACAAAAGGTTCTGGTTTGCTTAAAATCATTTCTGTATTTTTTGCACCTTTTACTAAGGCTTTTATAACATCTCCACTTGGCACATCATACCCAATAGTTACAGAAGTATGTAAAATTACCCCAATTTCCTCAGCAGCATTTTTACTAAAATTAATAATATGATTTCCTAAAATAGAAGAATTTGGTATGGTAACATCTATATTTTTAATTGTTCTTACTCTGGTTACTAGCAAACTTCTTTCTGTAACATCTCCAATAGTTTCCCCTATTTCTACTCTATCTCCTAATTTAAAAGGACGCATGTAAGTAATAACAATACCAGCAACAATGTTTGAAATTGCTGATGTAGATCCTAAAGAAAATAAAACTCCAAAAAAGATAGATACGCCTTTAAACGCATCTGAATCTGACCCTGGAATATATGGAAAGCAAATAATGGCAGCAAAAGCAATAATTACAACTCTTACCAAGTTAAAAGTTGGTTTTGCCCAATCTGCATGAAAACCATCTAACCTAACTGCTTCTCTTTCTAACTCGCCAGTTAAATATTTTAAAAATTTTAATAAATATTTAGTGATAAAAATAATTACTACAATAAAAAATAAGCCTGGTATAAAACTTAAAAAACCACCAACAACAAAATGAACTGGTTTCATCACATACTCAAAAACAGTATCTGCTATTTCTTTAGTTTCTGGTATAAAGCTAAATACAAAAGGCAAATAGACGACTAAAAAGAAAATACTAATTCCTATTCTTAAACTTCTAACTATAAATTTTAAAATATGTTTTTCTCTTCTAGGAGTAATAAATTTAAAAAAGTGTAGAATTTCTTTTTTCTTAAAAAGTACGTTTCTATCTAAAGTATCTAGTTTAGATTGTAACCATTTAAAAAACTTTTTTAACAAAAAGAAAAAGAGAAAAATACCCAAAATGGCAAAGCCAAAGTAAACATATTTAAGAATCATAGTAACGAATTAGTTATTGACTGAAGTAAATATAATTAATTTTATTTAGGAATAATCTTTTTTAATTTTTCTAACGATATCTTCTAAACCGTTCAATTTTAGTTCGTAAACAAGTTGTAATTGTAGCCCTAATTTACCTTTTGGAAAACCTTTGTTATGATACCAAACTACATAATGTTCTGGTAAATCAATTAAAAAATTGCCTTTGTATTTACCAAAAGGCATCTTCATTTTAGCTAAATCTATTAAAAATTGTTGATTTTTTTCCATTTTAAATAAAAACCTTTCGACTACCTTTAAGGTAATACTGACAACTAACAATATTATTCTTTTCCTTCTACATAATCTTGTAAATATGAAAAGCGTTCTGTAAGTTTTCCATTTTCTGTCATTTTTGCTCTTGCTAAAACTCCGTCTTTATCATCATTAAAAAAAGCAGGAATCACATTTTGTAAAAACATTTCTCCAAAACCTTCACTAGCGTCTTTTGGCAACTCGCAAGGCAAATTATCTACAGCCATCACTACTATTGCATTTTCATTTTTATAATCAACTTCAGATTCTGTTTCTGGATGATACCCATAAATAGGTTCTGCAATGGTTGATGGGCGAATTGTAGAAGCCACAGGGCCATCTATATCACAAGAAATATCTGCAACAAATTTTATTTTAAATTCGGGATGTTTGGCATCTTCTCTTGTAAATAAATACGGAGAACCATCACCAAAAAAATGACCTGCAATAAAAAAGTCAGTTACTTTTGCAAATCGCATAAAATCAGACTTGTATTCTTCTGGATGATTATAAAAATCTCGATTATTTATTACTTGACCGTCTTTACGTTTATTGTAATCTAAAACATCTGCCAAACAATAAACAACTTCATTAAAATCTTTTGATAAATAATCTTCTACAGAAACTTTTTTGATGCTCATTGCATCTAACATTTCTTTAGCTCCATAGGCTACTTTTCCATTTCCTGTTAAAAGAATTTTTAAATTTGGTAAATTAACTTTGTTTAGTTCATTTGTCAATTCTTTTTGGGAATCTAGAGTTTCTGCTTTTGGTAAGTTAAAATTTCCACTTTTTAATCCAATTGCCCTAAAACCATTGTAAGCACCAACAATACCAGCATATCTTCCAAAACCAATTAAACGTGCACCATTTTCTTTGATAATGGTTTCATGATCGTACAATTCTATATTTTTATCTAAAATTGTATTTAATAAATCTCTATTGTAAGGTTGTTTTTTAATTGTGTGACTAAAAAAAAAGTATTTTTTATTTGGTATTAAAGCATCTTTTGGTACTTCTTTTACGCCCAATAAAACATCACAATCAGATAAGTTATTAGTTATTTCTATGCCTCTACTTTTATAAGCTTTATCAGAAAAAACTCTAATATTTGAAGACTCAATTTTTATTTCTGCTGATGGGTATTTTTTTTTAAATTCTTGTACTTTATCTGGTGAAAAAACCACTCTTCTATCTGGAGGATTTTTACGTTCTCTTATGATGCCGAATTTCATATTAATTTATATTATAAATGCTTTTTAAAGCTATAAAGATAACTGAAAAAAGCATTTATTAAGTTTCTTAAATTAAAATTTAAACTCTTTCTACTTCACTTTCTAATTTTAATACTTTATCTCCATCTTCTTGCTCAATATACAATGCTTTGTTTCCTTGTTCACCATCTCTAGTTACTTTATTTCCTTTAATGGTTTTCGTAATTTTTTTGGTGTATGTTTCTACAACTTTACCTTTTGCTGAACCACTACCCCAATTCCATTTTACTTCTGTTCCTTTTTTTATCATAATAGTTGTATTTTATTTTCAAATTTAATGTATCCAGCAGCGTATTGTTTGCTCAAATACAATTGTTTTTAAACCAAATACATTTTAACTTTTAATTTATAGAAATTATAAATTGAAAACTTATCTATTTTTGTATTTTTGCCAACCAACTCAAAGAGTATATAGTTATATAATTATTGTTTTATTACTAGTAATTATATTCATTGAAATTTTGGGGACGACTGGTTTTGACAGCAAGGACAGTGAATTTGTAAGCATATCGAGTTATGAAATAACACTCGTTAAACCTAATTTCAACTTTATAAACGGCGAAGATAACTACGCTTTAGCTGCATAATCTGAATTATAGTAAGATTAGCCTCGGCTCACTAGGTGAGCAAGCTTTATGTCCACGAAAAGCCTTGGTTTACGGCGTTTCATTTTTGGGCATCGTAAAAGTAAACATAGGAAATTTAGTACTTCGTTAAGTTTCCGAAACTAAAGAAGTTAAGTTTAAAGTGGATTGTTCTTAATCAGCTTTAAATCGAAAATTAAGAAAGAACTAAATATGTAGAAAGCTTTTTGGCTGCTTGTTTGGACCCGAGTTCGATTCTCGGCGTCTCCACAAAAATAAAAACCTCCAAATTTGGAGGTTTTTGTGTTTTAATTTACAATTAAATCTTCTGTTTTTATTAATTGCCTTCCTTTAATTTTTCCTCCTTTTTTAAGAACTATAACAGAGAATAAAAAAGGTAAATTCAAGTATTTTGTTTTGCAATGATAACATTTGTAAACTTTAGCTTTTGGCATTAGTTTAATAACAAAGTTTCTTGATAATCTTTTTCTGTAACTAGATTTGCATGTGGGACATTTACACATTTTTTTAGGGGATTTAAGTTAAACTATTTTTTATATTTTAACTTTTTCATGCAATTATGTACTTTTCAAATATATATTATTTTTTTATAAAATTCATAACTTTATGTGTAATATTTTAAATTCTAAATAATTTTTATAAAAAAGAAACTATAAAAACCCAATATTACATGTTAAATATTGTCAAATAAGTAATTGTAAATCATTTATTTATTTTTTACACTTTACTTCTATTGCTTTAAAATTCTAATAACTTATTTTTGTTAAAACTTTTATAAAATTAATTTTGACCAAAATAATAGTTTCTGTTTCTAACGATCTTTCTACAGACCAAAGAGTTGAAAAAATTTGTAGAACATTATCTAAAAATAATTACGAAATCTTACTTATTGGTAGAAAATTAAAAAATAGCCTCCCTTTAAACAGAACTTATAAAACCAAAAGAATACAACTAATTTTTAACAGTGGTTTCTTTTTTTATGCTGAATATAATTTTCGATTATTTTTTATACTATTATATTATAAATCAGATGTTTTGTTAGCAAACGATTTAGACACATTACTACCCAATTATATCGTTAGTAAGCTAAAAAGAAAAAAAATTATTTACGATAGTCATGAGCTTTTTCCTGAAATACCTGAATTGATTCACAGAAAATTTGTAAAAAACTTTTGGACCAGGTTAGAAGGATTTTTAGTACCCAAAATAAAAAACTCTTATACAGTTTGTAATAGTATTGCTAAATTTTATAATAATAAATATGCTACAAACTTTAAAGTTATTCGCAATTTACCTATAAAAAAAGAAGGCAAACAAAAAGAAACTTTTAACTTTAATACAAAAGGAAAAAAAATAATTCTATATCAAGGAAGTGTAAATATTGGTAGGGGTTTAGAATTAATGGTAGAAACCATGAGTTTGCTACCCAATTATATTCTTGTAATTGTTGGAACTGGAGATATCATTAAAAATTTAAAACAAATTGTTTTAGAAAAAAAATTAACTAATCAAATTTATTTTTTAGGACAAAAACCTCCTAACGAATTAAAAAAAATAACACCTTTAGCAGATATAGGTATAAGTATTGAAGAAGACTTGGGTTTGAATTACAGATACGCTTTACCAAATAAAATATTTGATTATATACAGGCAGAAGTTCCTATATTAGTGTCTAACTTACCAGAAATGAAACAAATTGTTTTAGATTTTGGTGTAGGAGAAATTGTAAAAAACAGAAATCCAAAAGAGCTTGCTCTCCAAATTAAAAATATGGTTTCTAAAGATTTTTCTACAGAACTTAAAAAAGCAAAAGAGGAATTAATTTGGGAAAATGAAGAAAAAAAACTTGTGGCTATTTTAAAAAATTTAAAATAGCTACTTTTTATATTGATGTGGGTTTTCTCTCACTCCTTTTTTAAAAATTTTTCGTAAAGTAGATCTCATTCCATTATCTAATTGTAAAAAAAAGTCTTTAATCTTTTCTTTTGGTCTACCTCTAAAAGTGGTAATATGAAATGTATCTGATGGTAAAATTGGTTTTTCAGAAAAATAATAATTAGAAACACAGCACCTTATTTTATCTACTTGAACTTTGCTTACTGAGTGCCAAGAATTTTGATGTGTTGCCATAACTACCAATCTATTAAACTTACTTTCTATAGTTATTGGTTTTTCTTTTATCCCTTTTGGCCAAACTTCTAAATTACCTCCATAATCTAGTTCCCAATCTGGAGTTAAATAATATAAAAGGTTTAAAACACGCCATCTGTTTCTGTCTTTATCGTGAGAATTATCTAAATGCGGGTTCAAAAAATTATCTTTTGCCATTAAAGACAAACCACCAGCATACAAATTTTCATCAGCAAAAACTTTATCTATATTGCATATTTCTGAAACGAGGTCTATAATTTTTTTATCCTGAAAAGCATACGTTATTTCTTCTAAAATGGAATCATATCTGTCCATTTGATAGGCAGTATATTTTAACTCTCGAATACTATTTCTCTTAACTGTATCATTCAGTTTTGGAAAACTTTTAAATATTTTTAGTGCTATTTCTTTTGGCAATAAATTATCTAAATAAAAAAAACCAATTGTATCACTATGTTTAGAAAATTGTGTTTCTAAATTTTCTTTTTGATTAGATATATTCTGATAAATAATTTCTGCTAATTCTTCTCTTTTCATAATTCATTTCGAATAAAGTATAAAGTTATTGCTTTTAGCTTTAACTTTGTAATTAATGAGTAAAAGATTGCATATTGTTTCTTTTGATATTCCTTATCCACCAAATTATGGCGGAATTATAGATGTGTTTTACAAGATAAAAGAACTCCATAAATTGGGTGTTAAAATTTATTTACACACGTATATTTTTAATCAAAAAAACAAACAAATAAAGCTTGAAAAGTACTGTGAAAAAGTTATCTATTATAAGCGAAACAACACTGTTTTTTCTATGTTCTCTCTCTTTCCTTTTAGAATAAAAAGTAGAATTAACAAAGAATTAAACTCAAATCTTAAAACTTTAAATTTCCCTATTTTATTTGAAGGTTTACATACAATTTATCCGCTTTATAAATTTAACTTAAAAAACTCTTATGTAAGAACTCATAATATTGAGCACTCTTACTTTTATGGGTTGGCAAAAAGCGAAAAAAACATCTTAAAAAAAGCTTTTTTTTATCTAGAAGGATGGAAATTAAAGCGTTTTGAAAAACATCTTACAAAAGCTAAAGGTATATTTACAATATCTCCTTTTGAACAAAATTATTTTTCTAAAAATTATGGAGAAAATGTACATTATCTCCCAGCCTTTCATGAAGAAACCTTCATAAAAAACGACAGTAAAAAAGGGAGTTTTATATTATATCATGGAGATTTAAGAGTTGCAGATAATATAAAAGCTTGTTTGTTTTTAATAGACACTTATAAAAACACTTCCTACAGTTTTGTTATTGCTACTTCTATTAAAGAAAATCAAATTATATCAGAAGTTAATAAATACCAAAATATTTCTATAAAGCAAATTCCAACTCAAGAAGATTTAAATAGATTATTTGAAAAAGCACACATCAACACCTTATTTACTTTTCAAAAAACAGGTATTAAATTAAAGCTATTAAACACGCTTTATAAAGGTAAATTTATAATTGTAAACTCACTTTTAATTGAAGATACTGGACTAGAAACTACTTGTGAGGTTGCAAATTCTAAAGAAGAAATTCTTAAAAAAACCCAAATGCTTTTTCAAAAAGAATTTACTGACATTGAAATTAAAAACAGACAGAAAAAACTCAAACAGTTTTCACCAGAAAAATCTGCAGAAAATTTAGTTGAAATTATTTTTGGACAGTAGCTTTTTGTGCTACTTCAAATAACTCTCCTCCTTCACATTTAATTGTTTTTTGTTTGTACTTAACAATTAGCTGGTAATCATGAGTAGCCATTAAAATAGTTTTACCACTTTTATGAATTTCACTTAACAACTCCATCACCTCTAAAGATGTTTTTGGGTCTAAATTACCTGTAGGCTCATCTGCTAAAATTAATTCAGGATCATTTAACAGAGCTCTTGCAATAGCAACTCTTTGTTGTTCTCCTCCAGAAAGTTCGAAAGTTTTTTTATAGTATTGAGTCTTCATCCCAACTTTATCTAAAACTTCATGAATTTTTTCTTTGATTTTTTCTTTGTCTTTCCAACCAGTTGCTTTCAAAACAAATTCTAAGTTAGAAAAAACATTTCGATCACTTAACAACTTAAAATCTTGAAAAACAATACCAATTTTTCTTCTTAAAAACGGAATTTCTTTTTCTTTTAATTTCTTTAAATCGAAACCAACAATGCTTCCTAAGCCTCTTTGTAAGCGTAAATCTCCATATAAAGTTTTCATCAAACTACTTTTACCACTTCCAGTTTTACCAATTAAATAATAAAATTCTCCTTTATTAATTATTAAATTTACTTTAGACAATACCAAATTATCTTTTTGATAAATATCTGCATTTTCTAAAAATAAAACTGATTTTTCCATAAAATAAAAGTTTCTACAAACTTATAAGTTTCTAATTATTTTAAACTATAAATTACAAACAATTATTACTTTTGATTTAAAAATATATAATTTTTTTCTTTCTCACATCAAACAAAAATTAAAAAAGTTCGTTATTCATTTTGAGTACCAAAAATAATTGTATGATTGCTGTTTTTATAAAAAAACATTTTTTAGTTATATCTTTCTGTTTATTGACCAGCTATAGTTTTTCGCAACAATCTATTGCTGAGAACAGTGTTGTAACAGACTTTAACAATGCTCTAAAACTTTATAACAATAAAGCTTATGCAGCTGCACAAAAAAAATTTGCTACTGTAGAAAATGCAGCTATAAATAGTTCTAATTTAAAATCTGATGCTTCTTATTATGAAGCAATGTGTGCTATAAAATTAAGAAAGGTAGATGCTGATAAAAAAGTACTCAAATTTGTTGAAGAAAATCCAAATAGTAACAAAAAAAACAAAGCATATTACAATGTTGCCAATTATTATTTTGCAAATAAAAGAGCAGCCTATGCTTTAAAATGGTACCAAAAAGTAGATATAAATGGCTTGTCTGAAGAAAATATAAAAGAGCTAAACTATAAAATGGGCTATTGCTTTTTAGTTACTAAAAACTACACTTTAGCCAAAGACAAGTTCATCCTACTAATTAACGATGCCAAATATGGGAATGATTCTAGGTATTATTATGGCTACATAGCTTATAAATTAGAAGACTATGGCATAGCAGAATCTACACTTAAAGAAATAGAGAACAACGAAACTTATAGGCTAGAAATTTCTTACTATTTATTAGATATTAATTTTAAAGCTGGTAATTTTGAGCGTTGTATAATTATTGGTAAAGAGTTGCTAACTGAAGCCAAAAGAAAAGAAAAGTCAGAAATTTCTAAAATTATTGGAGAAAGCTATTTTAATTTAAAAAAATATGCAGAATCCATTCCTTATTTAATCGATTTTAAAGGAAAAAAAGGAAAATGGTCTAATACAGATTATTATCAATTAGGTTATGCATATTACAAACAAAACGATTTTATAAATGCCATAAATAACTTTAATAAAATTATTGATGAGAAAAATGCAGTTGCCCAAAATGCTTATTCGCATCTAGGTGAATGTTACCTAAAAACTGACCAAAAAACGGAAGCTTTAAATGCTTTTAAATCGGCATCAGAAATGAATTTTAATTTACAAATTAAACAAGATGCTGCTTTAAACTATGCAAAATTAAGTTATGAAGAAGGCAATCCATTTAAAAGTGTGGCAGATGTTTTACAAGATTATTTAAAACAATATCCAAAATCTAAGGAGTATGAACAAATAAATAAACTTGTGGTTTCCTCCTATTTACATCAACAAAACTATGAAGGTGCTTTAATTTTTTTATCAAAAAACAAATCAAAAGACAACATTGCTTTGTCTCAAGAGGTTTCTTTGTATAGAGGTATGCAATTATTTAATGAAAATAAATTAAAGGAAGCTATCCCTTTTTTTAAAAATAGCGCCACTTCTAATAACAAAGAGGTTAGTAATAAAGCTAAATATTGGGAAGCAGAAGCTTTGTACAGATTAGAAAATTACCAAGAAGCTTTGTCTAAGTTTTCGGCTTTAAGTAGTGTTATTAATAAAGATACCAATGATAAATATCTTAAACAAATTCCGTATAATATTGGTTACAGTAATTTTAAACTTAAAAAATATGAAGATGCTGCCAACGCATTTGGTCTTTTTATAGAAAAAGATTCTATTAACGAAACCACAAAAGATGATGCACTTATAAGAATGGGAGATAGCTATTTTGCATCAAAAAAATATACAACTTCTATTAAAGCTTATCAAAAAGTAATTGACAAGCAAGGTGCAGGAGCAGATTATGCACAATATCAAATAGGTATGATTTACGGTTTTACTGGAGATAACAATAAAAAGGTAATTGCGCTAAAAAAAGTTGTAAATGATTATACAATTTCTACCTTAAAAGATGACGCTTTGTTTAACATTGCCTCTACTCAAACAACATTAAAAAATACAAAAGAGGCACTAAATGCTTACGACAGGTTATTGGAAAAATATCCAACAAGTATTTTTACCTCTAAAGCCTTAGTAAGACAAGGTTTACTCTACTACAATGACAATCAAGGAGATAAAGCTTTAGAAAAATTTAAACAAGTTGCAAAAAAATTTCCAAACTCTTCAGATGCTCTAGAAGCTGTTGCAAATGCAAGAAATGTATATATAGACAAAGGAAATTTAGACGATTATGTAAAGTGGATAAGTTCTTTAAAATTTATAAATATTACCAATTCAGATTTAGATAATACTACTTTTGCAGTGGCAGAAAAAAATTATTTTGAATCTAAAGATGGCAATCTAATCATTAAAAAACTAACAGATTATGTAAATGCTTTTCCTGATGGAGTTCATAAATTAAAAGCAAATTATTATTTAGCAGATATTCTTTTTAAAGTAAAAGAATACAAAAGAGCCTCTGCTTATTACCAAAATGTTATAGAAGAAGAACAAAATGAATTTAGTGAAGATGCACTTAGTAAGTTAACACAAATTTATTTAGAAGATGGAGAGTATAGCAATGCTCTACCTCTCTTGGACAGATTAGAGCAAGAAGCATATTCTGCAGAAAATGTTTTATATGCTCAGAGCAATTTAATGAAAGCGTATTTTGAAACTGAAGCTTATGATTTTGCCATAGAATATGCAAAAAAAATCTTGTTAAGAGATAAAATTGATGCCAATTTAAAGTTAGATGCCCAAAAAATGATTGCAAAAGCTGCTTTTAAAAGTGAAGACTTTTACACAGCAGAAGAATATTATTCAGAAATCGAAAAAAATGCTAAAGGCGCTTTAAAAGCAGAGGCACTCTACTACAATGCCTACTTTAAAAATCAGCAAAAAGAATATGCACAATCTAATAAAGTTGTACAAAAGTTAATTGCAAATTATTCTGCTTATAAATATTGGGCTGTAAAAAGTTACGTTGTAATGGGTAAAAACTATTATGGATTAAAAGATGTATACCAAGCAACTTTTGTTTTAGAAAACGTTATTAAAAACTTTAAACAATTTGATGATATTGTTATCGATGCTCAAACTGAGTTGAACACGATTAAAAAGAACGAAGCAAAAACCAATAACTCTATTACACCAGAAGATAAAAATTAGATGAGAAAAAAAGTAGTTATACTATTTATTTTATTAGGAATTTTTTCTGGATTGGCACAAACAAAGCCTAAAGAAAAAGTTAAAGATACTGTAAAAACAGAAGTGGTAGAAGTGGTTACAACTTTTAACCCTAAGATTGCAGATGCTAAAAAAATAAAATTAAACCCTACCATTATTTTGTTAGACAAAAGCAAAAAGAAAAAATTAGAATATACTATTTTTTCTGCGCCAGTTGCCTCTACTTTTGTTCCAAGAAGTGGTGTTGTTAAAGGGATAGATGTTGGTGTAAAAGAACGTATTTACAAAAATTATTTAGCAGCTGGTTATGGCAATTATAACAGCCCTTATATAGAATTATTTTTACATCATAATACACGTTTTAAAAATGAGTTTGGGCTGTCTACCAAATACACTGCTTCATTAGAAAATATAGAAAATACTGTGTTAGATAGTAATTTCTTTAACTTTAACATCAATGCGTTTTACAAACAAGAAGATCGTTATTTTGATTGGGAAGTAACTCTTTATTCAGAAAAAAACGAATACAATTGGTATGGTTTGCCTGCTATTAATTTTAATCAAATTACCACTAACTCTATTGATGAAAAACAAACGTATAATTATTTTAAATTAAATGGAAATTTTAAGTTTCATGATTCTTATATCGATTTTGGCAACATAAGTCTAGCCTATTTTACAGACAAGTTTCAAAGCCAAGAAATTTTGGCAAATTTTGATGCAAAATTAGATTTTCCTTTAACTTTTATAAAACCAAACCTTAATGATATTTCTATAAAAACTGGCTTAGAATATTTAAAAGGAGAATTTAAACAAAATTATGAAGGCAGTAGCAACCTAGCTTACTCTATTCTTACAGCAAAAATATACCCAGAATATAAGATGATTTATAAGAACTTTATATTTTTGGCTGGCCTTAAAACGTATGTTTCTTTAGATTCGGAAAACAAATCTACAAATCTGTTTTTATTACCCAACTTAAAAATTCAAAGACCTATAATTAAAGATTTTGTAAATGTGTATGGTGGTTTTTTTAGTGATTTAAAAACAAATACTTATAAAGATTTTACCAGTAAAAACCCTTTTGTTTCTCCAACCTTATTTATTACTCAAACTGTAGAAAAACAAAACTTATTTGTAGGTATCAATGGTAAAATTAATAATGATTTGGTTTACAATTTTAAATACAGTAATATTAAAGAAGAAGACAAACCACTCTTTCTTAGAAATAACTCAAAATCTGATGGAAGTACATCTATTGTAAACGGAAATCAATTAAAAGGATTTGAATATGGCAACTCTTTTAGTATATATTATGATGACGTAGCTACAACATCTATTTTCGGAGAAATTGAATATAACCTTACCAAAAACATTCTTTTTGGTACGTATGCAGAATTTAATACTTACCAAGTTACAAATGCATTAGAAAAATGGAATTTACCAGCAATTGAAGCAGCTGTTTTTGCAAAATACAAGAACAATAAATGGTTTGCAACCACCAATATATTTTACGTTAGTGAAAGAAAAGATGGTCTTTATAATGCAAATTTTCCTTCTAGTTTTAAAGGCATAGAAACAATAAGCAGTTTTATAGATGTAAACTTAAATGGAGGTTATCATTTTAATGATAAATTTTCAGCTTTTTTAAATGTAAACAATCTTTTAAACACAAAATACCAACGCTTTGCAAATTTTGATGTACAAGGCATTCAAGTTTTAGGAGGAATAACCTATAAGTTTGATTTTTGATTTTCTCTTTTGAGTATATTTACAAAATGTATTATTATATAATTATAGCCTTACAAGTATATTGCATTTATCACGCTTATAAAAACAAGAACAACTATTATTGGTTTTTTATTATATTTTTTATTCCTTTAATTGGCTGTATTATTTACTTAATCACGCAGGTAATTAACAAGAAAGATATTGTTGATATTTCTGAAGAAATTACTACAATTATCAATCCAACTAAAAAAATTAAAGACTTAGAGCAGCAATTAGCATTTTCTAACACTTTTCAAAATAAAATAAATTTAGCCAATGCTTTTTTAGAAAATAAAGATTTTGAGAATGCTATTTTTTACTATGAAAAAGCAAGAGAAGGTAACTTTGCAAACGATCCTCACACTCTAAATAAATTAATTAAATGTTATTTTAATATTGATAATTTTGAGAAAGTAATAGCATACTCACAAAAAATAAACTTAGACAAAGATTTTAAAGAATCTATTTATTATTATGGTTTGGCTTTAGAAAAAAAAGGCGATTTTGAGCAGGCTGAAACTCAACTAAGAAAAGTTGACAAACGCTTTTCTAATTATGACGAAAGACTTGAATTTTCAAGGTTTTTAATTCGAAGAAACAAACAAAAAGATGCAAAAGAAGTAATAGAAGAAATTATTTCTGAAATAAATTCAATGACAAAAAGCAACGCAAGAAAATATAGATACATTCTTCTTGATGTTGAAAAATTAAAGAATGAAATTTAAACTTTTACTACTCTCTTTTTTACATACTTTAATTATTTTATTTCTTACAATTATATCTCAAATAGGTGGTGTTCTTTATCTTTTTACACTTTTAACTATTTCTTCAAAAAAATCAAAATACAAAATAAAAAGAGTATTCTTATTTTCTTTATTATATCTTTTTTCAACATATTTTATAATACCAAAAATTGCTCCAATATTTGGCAGAGAAAAAATAAGTACTAATAAAAACCTATCATCTCATTTTTTCTTGACCAACCTTTTGAATAGAAATTATGTAAAGCCTGAATTAAATTTAATTCTAAACAATATCTCAAAAAATTTAAAAAACACAAATAATGATTTGAAAGTAGTCTATTTAGATGCTAATTTTCCTTTCTTTGATGGTTTTCCTTTACTTCCTCATCTAAGTCATAATGATGGTAAAAAAATTGACATTGCTTTTATTTATGAAGATGAAAAAGGAAAAACAACAAACTTAAAACCTTCTGTTAGTGGCTATGGAATTTTTGAAGCTCCTAAATTCAATGAAAAAAATCAAACTAAATTTTGTAAAGAAAATAGATATTGGCAATACGATTTTACAAAATACATGACTTTTGGAAGCTCTAATAAAAAACTAAAACTTTCAGAAAAACCAACAAAATTATTGATTTTAGAAATCCTGAAACATAAAAAAGTAAATAAAATATTTATTGAACCTCACCTAAAAAACAGGCTGAATCTTCATCATAAAAAAATAAGATTTCACGGATGTAGAGCTGTTAGACATGATGATCATATTCATTTTCAAATAAATTAAATTCTCATTTCATTTTTGTAGATTTATAAAATCTAATTTAACTACAAAATGAAAAAATTTTCACTTTTATTATTGCTTACAATTTTATGGGTTTCTTGTAATCAAAAACAAGAAAAAGTAACAAATACAAAAGGATTATCATCAGAAGAAAAAGTTGATTCTACCAAAATTAAAACCTTATTCAATTCTGTATTAACAGAAGGTAAATCTTATGAATGGTTAAGAGATTTAACTAAAAACGTTGGTGGCAGATTATCAGGTTCTCCAGAAGCTGCAAAAGCTGTAGAATGGGGAGAAAAATTAATGAAAGATGTTGGTCTAGACTCTGTTTGGTTACAACCAATTATGGTGCCTCATTGGGTTCGTGGAGAAAAAGAAATTGCTACTTACACTACAAATGGAGTTCAAAAAAACGTACCTATTTGCGCTTTAGGCTTTTCTATTGCAACTCCAAAAACTGGAGTTTTAGCAGAAGTTATAGAGGTAAAAAGCCTAGAAGAAGCAGAAGCTTTAGGTACAAAAATGAAAGGTAAAATTGTTTTTTTCAATCGTCCTTTTGATAATACTTTAATTCATACTTTTAAAGCGTATGGAGGTTGTGTAGACCAAAGAGTTAGAGGAGCTGCAATTTGCGGAAAATTTGGTGCAAAAGGAGTAATTGTACGTTCTATGACAAATGCTGTAGATGATTTCCCACATACTGGAACTATGAGTTATGGAGATTTGCCAAAAGAAAAATACATTCCTGCTGCTGCAATTAGTAGTAAAGCAGCTAATATTTTAAGTACTGATTTAAAAAAGAATCCAAATCTAAAATTTTATTTTAAACAGAGTTGTGAAACCTTACCAGATGCTCCTTCTTTTAATGTTGTTGGAGAAATTAGAGGAAGTAAGACTCCAGAAAATATTTTTGTAGTTGGAGGTCATCTAGATTCTTGGGATTTAGGTGAAGGTGCTCATGATGATGGAACAGGAATTGTACAATCTTTAGAAGTTGCTTATTTATTTAAAAAGAACAACATTAAACCCAAAAACACCATTAGAGTTGTCTTTTTTATGAATGAAGAAAATGGTACAAGAGGTGCAAAAAAATATGCTGAATTGGCAAAATTCAATAAAGAAAATCATATTGGAGGTTTAGAATCTGATGCTGGTGGCCATACACCAAGAGGTTTTTCTATTGATGCAAATTCTGTAAACACAAAACTACTACAAAGTTGGAAAAAGCTATTATCTCCTTACGGATTACACGATTTAGATAAAGGTGGTTCTGGTGCAGATATTAGTCCTTTAAAAGGAGAAAACGTAACTTTAGTGGGTTACAGACCAGATTCTCAGCGTTATTTTGATTATCATCATACAAGTAGAGATACTTTTGATAAAGTAAACAAAAGAGAATTGGAATTAGGTAGTGCATCTATGGCAAGTATTATTTATTTAATGGATAAATATTTATACAGTAACACACCTATAAAACCTTAAGAATGGAAACTTTTGTTTTTTCTTTAAAACTATTTTTTGCAATCTTTTTTATGTTTGCAGGTATGATGCATCTTATAAAACCTAAAATTTTCAAATATTTTATTCCAGATTATTTACCAAAAAAACTAGTCAATTATATAGTTGGCATTATAGAGCTCTTTTTAGGTTTTGGTTTATTTTTCTCATCAACTGTAAAACAAGCAGCTTTAGGCATCTTATTTTTAATGATTGTTTTTTTGCCCATCCATATTTGGGATGCCACAAAAATAAGACCAGCTATTGGCAAAAAATGGGTAGCTTATATCAGAATTCCTTTACAGTTTTTACTAATGTATTTCGCCTACTTAATTTATCAAAATTCATAATTTACTTAAAAATGAAAAAAATAATTTTATTACTATTTATATCAATAATTACTTTAGCTTGTCAAAAAGAAAAAGCAGATGTAATTGTTATCAATTCTAATACATATACTGTAAATGATAACTTTGAAAAAGCAGAAGCTTTTGCTATTAAAGATGGGAAATTTATAGCTATTGGAACATCAAAAGACATTCAAGATAAATATCAATCAGAAACTATTGTTAATGCTAACTACCAAACCATTGTTCCTGGTTTGATAGATGCACATTGCCATTTTTACAGAATGGGTTTGCAACAACAAAAAGTATCATTAGAAGGCACAAAAAGTTATGATGAAGTTTTGCAAAAATTAGTCGATTTTCAAAAAGAAAAAAACACAAATTTTATTACAGGTCGTGGTTGGGATCAAAACGATTGGGAAGTAAAAGAATTTCCTACTAAAGAGAAATTAGACAAATTATTTCCAACAATTCCTGTTGCTGTTGGTAGGGTTGATGGACATGCTTTGTTGGTAAATCAAGCTGCTATAGATTTAGCAGGAATTACAAAAGACACCAAAGTTTCTGGTGGAGAAATTATAGTTAAAAATGGAAAAATGACTGGCGTTTTAATTGATGCTGCTATGGATTTTATCAAGTTTCCATCAACATCAAAAAAAGAGGCTATTCAAGGTTTATTTGATGCTCAAAAAATTTGTTTTTCTTATGGTTTAACCACTGTAGATGATGCAGGCATCAATAAAAAAACGATAGAATTAATTGATAGTTTACAACAAGTTGGAAGTTTAAAAATGCGTGTTTATGCAATGGTTTCTGGAGACAATCAACAACAAATAGACTATTATATTAACAAAGGAATCATCAAAACAAACAGGCTAAATGTGCGCTCTTTTAAGGTTTATGGTGATGGTGCTTTAGGCTCAAGAGGAGCTGCAATGCGTAAACCGTATTCAGATAGAGAAAATCATTTTGGAGCTTTAATTTACACACCAGAAAGATACCAAGAACTGGCAAAACAAATTGCAGCTTCAGAATATCAAATGAATACACACGCTATTGGAGATTCTGCCAATACTTGGATGTTAAAAACCTACAAGAATGTTTTAAAAGGTGATAAAAATAGACGTTGGCGAATTGAACACGCCCAAATTATCTCTGCAGAAGATTTCGATAAATTTGATAATATTTTACCATCTGTACAACCAACGCATGCAACATCAGATATGTATTGGGCAGAAGACAGAGTGGGTGCTGAAAGAATAAAAGGTGCTTATGCTTTTAAAGATTTATTAAATAAATATGGCAAAATAGCTTTAGGAACAGATTTTCCTGTAGAGCAAGTAAATCCGTTTTTAACGTTTTATGCAGCCACCATTCGTAAAGATTTAGATAATTATCCTGCAAATGGGTACCAAATGGAAAATGCGTTAACCAGAGAAGAAACATTAAAAGGGATGACCATTTGGGCTGCTTATTCTAACTTTGAAGAAAACGAAAAGGGGTCTATTGAAGTGGGTAAATATGCTGATTTTGTAATTTTAAATCAAGATATTATGGAGGTTGAAGGAAGTGAAATTCCTAAAACAAAAGCAGTGGAAACTTTTGTAAATGGAGAAAAGGTTTATTAATAAATCATCTTGTTTTCGTGTCAAAATAAAATTAGAAAAGGCGAAACTTAACAGTTTCGCCTTTTCTAATTTTATTTATATCTACTTCATATCTTGCAATAAAACGTCAACAGCTTTTTTAAGTTGATCATCTTCTCCTCTAGCTTTCCAACCTGGTTTATTTTCAACTAAATAATCTGGTACTGCTGGTCCATGCTCCATATTCATTCCAGATTCTTTTACGTACCAAGCTCTAAAAGGCATTCTAATAAAACCATCTTGTAAACGGTGACCACCAGTAGAAATTACAGCTCCAAATGTTGGTTGTCCTACTAGCTTTCCGAGTTTTAAACTCTTAAAAGCATGCGCGAAAATTTCTGCATTAGAATAACTACTTTGATTTGCCAAAGCTACTAATGGTTTTGTATTTACAGATAATATTGCTCTTTCATTATAAGGATAATTTTCTATATAATTTTTGTTATTTCTTTGCAAATTATCAGTTTCGCCTCTTGGTATTGTATAGGCATGCTGTTGGTAAGTTAACACTGCTAACAATCTATCTGTGGTCCAACCACCACCATTATTACGAACATCTATTACAATTCCTTTTTTACCATAACCACTTGCTTTTAATTCACGTTCAAAACGCTCAAAACTTGGTAAATTCATTCCTTGAATATGAATATACCCTAATTGTCCTTTAGAGTATTGGTCTACTAATTTTTTACGAGAATTTATCCACTCTTCATAACGTAAACGACTCATGGTTCTTGTAGACTGTGTTCTTACCACTATTTCTCTTTTATCTGCTAGGGTTAATAAAATTTCGTTGCCAGCAGTATTTTTTAAAGTACTATAAAAGTTGGTTTTTTTATCAATCTTTTTTCCATTTACAGCTGTAATTACATCACCAACATTTAAAGAAACATTTGTTTTTGTTGCAGCAGAATTAGGTAGTATATACTCAATTTTAGCTCCATTGTTTTGGTTAGACACGTCTAAACCAAGTAGACCTACTTTATCACTATATGTTTTTTCTGGTGTAGCCCCTCTATACCCCATGTGACTGGCATTTAACTGACCTAACATATTATTAAACATAAAAGAATAATCTTGCTTAGTAGTTGCAGACAAAACCCAAGGCCTGTATTTTTTTACAATTTTACTCCAATTGTAACCATGAAATTTTGGGTCGTAAAAACCAGCTGTAATTGCTCTAACCCCTTCTTCAAAAACCTGTTCATTTAACTTATCTAATTGAGTGGTATAGGTTGCAGAGTGTGAGTAAGAAGAAACTTTATCCGATTTTAAGTTCAATGATTTTAATTTTCCTCTAGAGGCATAATATAAAGTATTTTTGTTTAAGCTAAAACCACCTACATTAGAGACCCCTTTTATAGGCTTTGGAGTACCTCCATTTAAATCTACTTTATAATACCCATTTTGTCTAGTAGCTGGGTTTGTTGCAGAAATATAAATACTTTTACTATCTGCACTAAATAAGGCACCATACTCATTACCTGCCCAACTTGTAAGCTGAACCAACCTATCGTAAATCTTGTCTTTATCTATTTTTACGACAACTTTTTTCTTATCTTTTTTGTCTTTAGATTTTTCTTTTTTAGGTTGATAATATGTACCATCTTTAAAGTCTGCCCTAGTTTTTTCCCAGTCAGATTTTTGTAACCAAACCATCCAAGCATCAAAATTAATACCCCCTCTATCTCCTGCTCTGTTAGAAACAAAAGAAAGTTTTTTTCCATCAGGGCTCCAAACTGGAGATACATCTGACCTAGGATGCATAGAAACATTTATTTTATCTGATGGATTTGCAACTGATTGAATGTAGATTTCGCTATCAAAATTTAAGTCGTCTTGAGAATAAGCAATGTACTTGCTATCAGGGCTCCAAGAAACACCTTCTGCAGCTGCCCAAGTA
Source organism: Polaribacter sp. 2305UL8-11 (assembly GCF_058147165.1). NCBI lineage: Bacteria > Pseudomonadati > Bacteroidota > Flavobacteriia > Flavobacteriales > Flavobacteriaceae > Polaribacter > Polaribacter sp. 2305UL8-11. The sequence continues at coordinate 29,585 of NZ_JBYVJW010000014.1, forward strand.
TCTGAATAACTTTTTGGTTTTGTAATTTTACCATCTTTTACATCTGCAATTACTAATTTTCCCCTACCAATTCTATATGAAATTTTATTTCTATCTGGAGATAATAATGGTTCAAAAACATCAATTTTACTATCTGTAAGTTGGGTAACTTTTGTTTTTAAACTTCTACTTAAATCTACATTTTCGTCAGTAGAAACCACTTTATAAAACTCGTTTTGTCCATTTCTATCAGATAAAAAACCTAAGGTATTGTCATCTATCCAAAAAGGGTTATCATCTCTAAAAGGATGATTACTTACGTTATTTGTTTTGGTTTTATCTTTGTTATTTTCTTTTACAAAAATTTCTCCATTTATACTTAAAGCAATTAATTTACCATTTGGTGAAACACTTAAATCTCTAATATCTCCAGAAACGGTTTTGGTTTCTTCTAACTCAAATCTGTTGTCTGTAACTAAGTTTAAGTTTATTTTTTTTGAGCTACCATTTTGTAATTTAAAAATGGTTAAACCACTGTTGTAAATAATTGTTCCATTATTACTTACAGAAAAAGATAAAACTCCATCTTCTTTCAGTTTTGTTAACTGATTGGTAACTCCTTTTTTAGTTCCATTTTTATTTAAAGAAGTTTGGTAAATATTATAACGCCCACTTTCTGAACCAATGTAATACAAGTTGTTTGAAGCATCCCAAAGTGGAGTATGGTCATTCTTTTTACTAGTTGTAATTTGATGATATTCTTTAGTCTTTAAATTATAAACCCAAATATCTCTTTGTGCTGGGCCATTATAATCTTCTCTAGAAATTCTACAAGTCCCTTTTACAAAAGCCACAAAGTTTCCATTTGGAGAAATGGTTGCTTGGCTTCCTAAAGCTGTTATAAAACGATTAGGAGTTTCTCCATTTTCATCAATTTGATAAATTGAAGACTCACGTTCTGTGCCTTTGTAAATTCTGTTACTTGAAAAAATAATTTTACCATTCGAATTCCAATGGCTAGGTGTGTCTGTAGTTGGATAATAGGTTAACTGTTTTGGAACTCCACCATTTAAATCAGTTTTAAAGATATTGTTACTTCCTCTTCTATTTGAAGTGAAAACAATTTGGTTACTGTTTGAATTCCAAACAGGATTACTCTCATAAGCTTGATGTATTGTTAGTCTTTTAGATTGATTGTTGTTTAGGTCTAAAACCCAAATATCTCCATGAAAACCAAATGCCATTTTAGAAGCATCTGGACTAATAGAGGGCTGTCTAACAAAGCTATTCTGTCCAATTATTAGAGAAATATTGCACAAAAAAGCGAGAAAAAGTAAAGTTTTTTTAGTCATTTTGTTTGGTTTTAAATAACTAAAGTAAACTTTATTAGGTAGTTAATCTTTTATAAATTAGTCTTTAAGAAAAATTTATGACTTCTTTAACTTATGATAGGTTTTATAAAATTATCAATTTTATCAACTCCATTTTTACCTAAATCTTTTATAAAAGCAGAACCAATAATGGCACCATTAGCATAGCTACAAGCTGTGTTAAAAGTAGATTTGTCTGAAATACCAAAACCAACAATTAATTTGCTATTTAAATTCATGGCTTTGATTCTTTCAAAATAGGCTATTTGTTGGTTAGAAATCTCGCCTTTTGCACCCGTAATTGATGCTGAAGCAACAACATATATAAAAGCTTTTGTATAACTATCAATCTTTTTGATTCTTTCTTCAGATGTATGTGGAGTAATTAAAAATACATTTGTTAAACCGTATTTTTCAAATAATTGCTGATAATGATTTTCAAACTCTACCATTGGTAAATCTGGAATAATTAAGGTGTCAATTCCACATTCTACGACTTTTTTACAAAATTTATCCTCACCATATTTAAGCATTTGATTTAAGTACCCCATTAAAACTAAAGGTGTTTTGTTGGTTTCTTTAATGGACATTAATTGCTCAAAAACAATATCTAAATTAATTCCGTTTTCTAATGCTTTTTGACTACTATCTTGTATGGTTGGCCCATCAGCTAAAGGGTCTGAATATGGCAAACCAACTTCAATAAAATCTACATTACTTTTTTCTAATGCAGAAATTACTTTTGTGGTATCATCTAATTTTGGAAAACCGCAAGTAAAATAGATAGATAATAGATTTTTATCTTTTTGTTGAAATAATTTTTCGATTGAATTCATAGGTAAGTTATTGTCTGTTCGAGCGCAGTCGAGAACTATTTTAGTTGTCATAACCTTTCTAATTTCTGCGAAAGCTACTTTCAATGAAAATATATTTTTATTTCAGTAATGCTCAAGGTGACAACTTTCAATTCTATTCTTTTAAATGTTTGATATAAGTACTTAAATCTTTATCTCCTCTGCCTGATAAATTAACCACTACAACTTGGTTTTTTTTGAGTTTCATTTTTGGTAAAACTGCTAAAGCGTGTGCTGTTTCCAAAGCAGGAATAATTCCTTCTATTTTGGTTAACTCGTAAGCTGCAGCTAAGGCTTCTTTATCTGTTGCGTTCATGAATTTTGCTCTTTTACTTTCATATAAAAAAGCGTGTAAAGGGCCAACTCCTGGGTAATCTAAACCTGCAGAAATCGAATAGGGTTCAACAATTTGCCCATATTCATCTTGCATTAAAATGGTTTTACTACCATGAATAATCCCAACTTCTCCTAATTGAGAAGTTGCAGCACTTTCGCCAGAATTTACTCCTAAACCAGCAGCTTCAACCGCAATTAATTCTACATCTTCATCGTCCATATAATGATAAAAAGCACCAGCAGCATTAGATCCTCCACCAACACAAGCAATAATGGTATCTGGGTTTTCTTTTCCTGTTTTTTCTTTTAATTGCCATTTCATTTCTTCAGAAATAATGGCTTGTAATCTTGCAACCATATCTGGATGTGGATGTGGTCCAACCACAGAACCAATTAAATAAAACGTTTCTGGATTTTGAATCCAATATCTTATGGCCTCATTTGTAGCATCTTTTAAAGTTTTACTTCCACTTGTGGCTGCAACTACCTTTGCTCCCAACATTTTCATTCTTGCAACATTGGGTGCTTGACGCTCTATATCAATTTCGCCCATAAAAACTGTGCAGTCTAACCCCATTAATGCACAAACTGTAGCTGTTGCAACTCCATGTTGGCCTGCTCCAGTTTCTGCAATAATCTTTGTTTTACCTAACTTTTTTGCAATTAAAATCTGACCAACTGTGTTGTTTACTTTATGCGCTCCTGTATGGTTTAAATCTTCTCGCTTTAAGTAAATATGTGCTCCATATTTTTCTGACAATCTTTTTGCTAAATACAAAGGTGTTGGACGCCCAACATAATCTTTTAATAAAGCTTTGTATTCTTTTTGAAATTCCTCAGATTCGATAATTTGAATATAATTATCTTCTAATTCCTTCACGTTTGGATATAACAATTCTGGGATAAATGCTCCCCCAAATTGTCCAAAATATCCATTCTTGTCTGGTTGAAATTTGCTTTTCATATCTTCTTAATGTGTAACTGTTTATTTGTGTAATTGTGTAATCGTTTATTTGTGCAGACTTTTTATACATTTAAATGGTTACACAATTACACAAAAATTTCTTTTTTGAAATTTTTCAACTCCTCTATTTTTTTAACTCCTGGTTCACTTTCAAATTTACTATTTACATCAAGTGCATAAATTGGTAATTCTGAATCTAATATTTTCCTTACTTCTAAAACATCTTGCAACCCTATCCCTCCACTTAAAAAAAATGGTTTTTTAAAAGGGTATTTTTCTAAAACTTTCCAGTCGAATTTTATTCCATTTCCTCCTCTTTCTTTTCCTTTGGTGTCGAATAAAAAATAATCTACAACAGGTAAATAAGGCTCTAAAACAGAGAAATCGAATTCGTCTTTAATTCCAAATACTTTAATGATTTCTAATTTTTTGTCAAACTGAGCTTGTCGAAGTTTCTTTTTTTGCTTTTTTGAAAGTTTTTCAATTTCTTTCTTGGAGATTTCTCGACTACGCTCGAAATGACATTTTAATTCATTTATGTATTCTACAGATTCATCTCCATGCAACTGGATAGCATCTAAACCATATTCCTCAACCAAAGAAATTACAATTTCTTTATATTCATTTACAAAAACACCTGTTTTCTTAATTGATTTTGGAAGTTCAGGAATGATTCCTTCAAAATTTCTTTTGGATTTTTCATAGAAAATAAAACCCAAATAATCAGGTTGCAATGCTGCAACTTGTTGGATGTTCTCAACATATTTCATTCCACAGACCTTCAGTTTCATAACTTACTTTTATTTTTGTCACTTCGAGTGATTTTCGACTTTAGGAGAAAATAGTATCGAGAAGTTATTTTGTTCTCGATACAAATTTTTCGTTCCTCAAAATTCACTCGTACTGACATAACTATCTAATTTGATTGATAAAATCCTGACAAGCTTCTCCTGGATTATCTTCTTTCATAAAATTCTCTCCAATTAAAAAACCATGAAACCCAAATTCTTTTAATCCTGTAATAATTTTTGGGTCAGAAATTCCGCTTTCTGAAACCTTTACACAAGTATCTGGAATTTGATTTGATAATTTTATAGAATGCTCTAAATCAACTTTAAATGTTTTCAAATTTCGGTTATTAATTCCGATTATTTTGTTGTCTAAATCATTAATTTTATCTAAATCTTCTTGCGTATGCACTTCATATAAAACCTCTAAACCTAAATCTGTTGCTAAATTTCCATAGTTTTTTAATTCTGTGGATGTCAAACAAGAAGCAATTAATAAAATTACATCTGCACCAATGGCTTTTGCTTCTACAATTTGAAATCCATCCACAATAAAATCTTTTCTTAAGATAGGTTTTTGTTGATTGATAACTCTTGCTTCCATTAAATCTGCCATAGTTCCTCCAAAAAAAGAAGTATCTGTTAAAATAGATTGAGCAGCTACATTTGCGTCTAAATATCCGTTAGTAACCTCTGCAATTGTTGCTTTGTCGTTAATGATTCCTTTAGAGGGAGATTGTCTTTTAAATTCTGCAATAATTCCTGTAGAACCAACTTCTAACAAAGATTTCTTTAATGAAAAAGTTGTTCTCCCAAAACTCGGACTTTCTACTAATTTCTTTACAGGAACTTCTGCTTTTATCTTGGCAACTTCCTTCTTTTTAAATGCGATTATTTTATCTAAAATTGTCATTTTTTAATACTAATTTGTCATTTCGACTTTATGGAGAAATCTATGATTTTTAAGATTTTTCGACTTCATTCCATTTCGCTCAAAATGACATTATTTATTAATTCTTTTATTTCTATATAACAAAAAAACATAAACAATTATCCCAACAATCAATCCAACAATAGAATGTTTAAAAAGTTCTTTTGTTTGAACTCCCACTGCTATTCCCATCAATAAAAATGCTGGAATAATTAGAATTAAATTGTTTTTCTTTTTTGTCATTTTATATCTTTTTGTTACTTCGAGTTATTTTCAATATTAGGAGAAAATTGTATCAAAAAGTTATTTTGTTCTCGATACAAATTTTTCGTTCCTCAAAATTCACTTGAACTGACATATTGATTTACTTCACTAATTTACTTAAACATTCTTTAGCTTTCAATCCAAAAAGTGATTCTTTAGCTTCTTCAAAAGCTGACTCAAAACTCTTAGTTTCATCTACTATTTTTAAAGCAAAAGCAGCATTTGTTAATACCACATTATTTTGTGCTTCTGTACCTTTTCCTTCTAAAATAGTTTTGAAAATTTTTGCTGCATCTGCAACAGAACTTCCTCCCAAAATTTCTGATTGCTGAATTCTTTTCTGTCCTAAAGCTTCTGGATTTATAATTTGTTCTCCGTTTTTAGTGAAGAATTTGAATCCGCTTGTTAATGAGATTTCATCATAACCATCTAATGCATGAATAATTCCATAATTAATATCTTCTTCTTGTAAAATGTAATTGTACAAACGTGCAATTTCCAAATTGAAAGTCCCTAACATGTGGTTTTTTGGAGAACTTGGGTTTACCAAAGGTCCTAACATATTAAAAAACGTTTTTAATGCCAACGCTTTTCTTGTGGGACCAACAGCTTTCATTGCTGGATGAAATTTTGGTGCATGTAAAAAACAAATATTCGCTTTTTCTAAATGTTCTTTTAAAATGTTTTCATTATTTGTAAAATGATACCCAAAACTTTCTAACATATCTGATGAACCCGATTGCGAAGACACAGAATAATTACCATGTTTTGCAACTTTTTGTCCTGTTCCTGCAACTATAAAAGAGGTTAAAGTAGATATGTTAAACGTATCTTTTCCATCTCCTCCTGTACCCACAATATCTATGGTATTGTAATCTGAAAAATCTACTTTTATTGCCAATTCTTTTAGTGCATTTCTAAAACCAGAAAGTTCATCTGCAGTAATTGGACGCATCATAAAAACCGTCATAAACGATGCTAAATGTGCATCATTGTATTTCTCTGAAGCAATATCTATTAAGATTTGTTTTGCTTCTAATTTTGACAGTCTTTCGTGATTATATAATCTGTTTAAAATTGCTTTCATATAGCCCATTTTAATTTCCCCAAAGGAAAAAAACACTCTTGTATTAATATCTTTCTTTTTCCTGCAAGGTCTTTTTTTGACCTTGTAGGTATTTTTATAATTCTTTTTTTTATACCTACAAGGTTTTTGAAACCTTGCAGGAGTTGATGAAGTTTGTAACCAATTGCTCACCAACATCTGTTAAAATAGATTCTGGATGAAACTGAACCGCAGAAATATTAAAACGTTTATGCTCAATTGCTTGAATTAAGCCATCTTCATCTCTTGCTGTTACAACTAATTCTTCTGGAAATCCCTCATCTGTAGCTGCCCAAGAATGATAACGTGCAGCCATAAAGGTTTCTGGAACATCTTTAAAAATTGTAGCATTTTTATCTGTGATTTTCATTTCTGTGGCAACTCCATGAAAAACATCGTCTAAATTGATGATTTTCCCTCCAAAAACTTCTGTAATGGCTTGCAAACCTAAACAAACTCCGAATATTGGCTTTTTACCTGCATAGGTTTTAATTACTTCTTTTAAAATTCCTGCTTCATCTGGAATTCCTGGTCCTGGAGATAACATAATGATGTCGTAATTTCCTACATCTGCAATACTGATTTCGTCGTTTCTAAAAACTGCAGGAAAATTTCCTGTGATTTTCTCTACCATGTGAACCAGATTATAGGTAAACGAATCGTAATTGTCTAATATTAATATTTTCATATTTTTTTGTTTCTCCTGCAAGGTCTTGAAGACCTTGTAGGTATTTTTGTTTTTATCTTTTTAAACCTACAAGGTTTTGGAAACCTTGCAGGACGCTAATAAACTTGCGTTAGCGTTAGGGATTGAATGGTCTGTTTGAGCTCTTTTTTGTTTTTCTCAAAAAAAGCGAGTAATGAAAGCCCGTTAAAACGCCCAAATTAAAAACAATTAAATTTTATTATTGTTAACTAATATTATCTATTTATATATACCTACAAGGTTTTTGAAACCTTGCAGGATACTTTATATATTTTCCGCTAAAATCAACGCTTTTTTTAGCGCTGCTAACTTGTTATTTACTTCTTGTAATTCCTTTTCTTCATCGGAATGAATTACGATTCCTGCTCCTGCTTGCGAATACAAAACGTTGTTTTTGCTGACAAAAGAACGAATGGCAATCGCCAAATTTACGGAACCATCTAACCCAATAATTCCAACTGCACCACCATAAAATCCGCGAGTTTGATTCTCGTATTTATCAATCAATTCCATTGCTTTGTATTTTGGTGCGCCACTTAACGTTCCTGCTGGAAAAGTATCGCCAACAATTTCAATGGGATTTCCTTTAATTTGACCTCTTACTGTGGAAACCAAATGAATTACGTGACTAAAATATTGCACTTCTTTAAACACCTCAACATTCACATTATCAGCGTGTTTACTTAAATCGTTTCGTGCTAAATCTACCAACATAACGTGTTCTGCTGTTTCCTTTTTATCTTCGGATAATTTCTTACCCAATTTGATATCTTCTGCCATATCTCCAGTTCTTCTGAATGTCCCAGCAATCGGATTAATAGTCGCTTTTCCTGAAGATATTTTAATTTGTGCTTCTGGTGAAGAACCCATTAATTTAAAAGAACCATAATCAAAATAAAATAAATAAGGTGATGGATTTATAGAGCGTAAAGCTCTGTAAACGTTAAACTCATCTCCTTTAAATTTCTGCTGAAATTGGCGTGATAAAACCAGTTGAAAAACATCGCCACGTTTACAATGCGATTTTGCTTTTCTTACATAATCAATAAATTCATCGCCAGTTACGTTTGATGTTTCTTCACCAACAATTTCGAATTTCTGTGTATTAAATGCTTGCGCATCTATTATGGTCTGAATTTCTTTTATGCGAGATTGGGTGCCTTCTTCAATATTTTCTATCAATGTCATTTCATCATTAAAATGATTGATGGCGATGATAAATCTGTAAAAACTGTATTGCGTTTCTGGAATTGCAGAAGGTGCTTTTTGGTTTTTAAATTGAATATTCTCGAAATATTGAACAGAATCAAACGTAGAATAACCATACAAACCATTGAATGATTTTAATTCGGCAGGGCAATCTAAATCTATCGAATTTGTAAATTTATCGAATAATTCATAAAAGTTTTTATGGATAGGTTGCTCTTCTATTATTGCTCCTTTATGTGAAACAGAAAACTTGTAATCTTCTACTTTCAAAGATAAAATTGGGTCAATCGCAATAAAAGAAAAACTTTCTTCTTTACTGTGATAATCTGAACTTTCTAGCAGTAAAGTATTTGCATATTTATCTCTAAAACGCAAATACAAACCAACTGGTGTAACAGTGTCTGCTATTTTTGTTTTATGGATTGTTTTAAATTGTATTTTTTTCATTTTTCTTTGTCTGGTCGAGCGCAGTTGAGACCTAAATTAACCTCTCGACTGCGCTCGAGGGGACAATTGCCTTTTTTAATAAAAACTAAAAAGGCTTATCGTGAGATAAGCCTTTTTTTATATTGTTTACATATAGGTTTACTTCTCACTTATTGTTTAAGAGAATTCCACCACCATGTATTATTTGTATTTTTAATCATAATTGAAATACAAAAATAGCATAGATTTTTTAATGAACAAATTTTAATTCGGTTTTATTTTATATGTACTTTATAATTATGCATTTATCTAAAAAAGAGGCTTTTTTCTGAATTATCCTTTTTTTAACCATTTAAAAAAAGGATAATAATTCCATTTCCAAATTATATATATAATGATAAGGTAAAATAGATTCCATAAAAGAATAAATGCTATAAATGATAACCAAGTATCAAAACGAGCATTTTCAGTAATATAAAATATGCTATCGCCATTTTGAAATTTTGATACCAGATGCCTAGTACCCCAATTATTGCCTAAATGAATTCCTATTGCAAATAACAAAGATCTTGATTTTAAAAAAGCTGTAGCAAATAATAAATGGCCAATTGGAATCGTAATTACTGTAAAAATAATCATGGGAATACTATTAATTACGCCACTATCAAAAACATGAACTAACATGAATAGAAATGAAAAAATAATATTTGCTTTTACTACAGAACTTATTTCAATTGTTTTTTTAAATAAATACCCTCTAAATAAAAACTCTTCTACTGCAACCATTGGTAACATAATATAAAAACCGTTTAAAATATTTTTATAATTGAAAGTTGAACTTAAATTAATTGTTTCTCCAAAACATAAGGCTCTTAAATATTTTGCTATTAAAAACACGAGTGCACCTATTAAAATTCCTAAAGGAAAAAACATTAAATTTTTAGTTTTAAAATCTAAACCAAAATCACTCATTTTTTTATTATCTGATTTTAATAAAATCCAAGTAGCAATAAAAAGACAGATTGCAGAAGCATATGGAAAATACTGTTTTATAACTCCCTTATTTAGTAATCCTGAAACAAAAAGAGCAAAAAATAAAATTAGAATTGCAAAAATGTATTTTGATATTATTGGATATTTCTTGGTAATATTTTTCATTTTTTTGCAAGTTTAGTTTGAACTATAAAAGTTCTTTGATTAGATAGATAAAAGGCTTGAAATTATTTTTTCTTTAAAAAAGGAATTGATAATGGATACCTACAAGTTCCTTTATTTAGAGCAGAAATAATATTTACAATTGATGTAATGAGACCAAATAAAACAATGGCTCCCGTTAAAAAGAAATTATACCCAGGAAAAGGAAAAAACAACAATAAAGAAATAATAAAATACAATGTTATTGAACAATGAAAATTTACAACAGCTTTTCCGTGATTATTATAAATTACGTTGTCTTTAGATTTATGAATCCATAAAAATAGCGGAAAAAAGATATTTCCAAAAGGAATTACCAAACCTAAAAACGGAATGAAATGAAATAATAACATCCATTTTTTTTCTATAGTTTCTTCATTAGGATTTTCTAAAACCATTAAGTCTTCCAAATCTATCTTTAAACCTTCTGCTAATAATTTTACAGTTTGTAAATGAGGTTGTACTTCTTCCTTTTCTATTCGTTGAATTGTTCTAACTCCAACAGTAGAAACATCTGAAAGTTCTTCTTGAGTGAAGCCTTTTAAATTTCTTTGGTACTTTAAATTTTTTCCTAAAGTTTGGTTTTCCATTTTATTGATTTTGATGATACAAATCTATAGCGAATTACTGGTTTTTAACACGCCATTTAAATGTCACCTATCTGTCACTTATAGTGTTTATAAGGATACTGGCTAATATAAAACAAAAAATCTCGCAATTGCGAGATTTTTTGTTTTTAAGAAATAAATGAATTTTTCTAAATTATCTCATAATTTTCACATTCATCTCTTCTACCTTTTTATCAGATAAAATTGATGGTGCATGGAATAATAAATCTTCTGATGTACCTGTTTTTGGAAAAGCCATAACTTCTCTTATAGAAGCTTTCTTTTCCAAGATCATCATTAACCTGTCTACTCCCCAAGCAATTCCTCCATGAGGTGGTGCACCATATTGAAACGCTTTGTACATTGTTCCCACACTTTTCATCATCTCTTCTTTATTGTAACCCATATTTTTATAGGTTGCTTCTAAAATTTCTGCTTTGTGTGCTCTGACTGATCCTCCACCAATTTCGTAACCATTTAAAATTAAATCGTATTGTTGTGCGATTATTGTTCCGATTTCATCATCATTTCCTGTCATGTGTTTTTCTAAATCATAGATGGCTGGCATAGAAAACGGATTGTGCGTAAATGTCCATCTTCCTTCCTCTGTTTTTTCGAACATTGGGAAATCTACTACCCAAGCTGGTCTTAACTCTTTTGGATTTATCAACTTTAAAATGCGTCCCATTTCTTGACGAACAGCATCTAAAGCCTTATTAGCAGTAGCATAATCTGATGCTGAGAAAAATACAATATCCCCAACTTGAGCACTAGTTGCTTTGATGATGTTAGCAGCAATTTCTTCACCTAAAAACTTAATAATTGGCGATTGTAAATCGTTTTCATTTACAATGATATACGCCAAACCTCCTAAACCATTTTGTTGAGCAATGGCTGTCAAATTTTCTATCTGACCTTTAGACATACGCTTGTTTCCTTGCTCTTTTGCTGAAACCTTGATACACTTTACGATTCCACCTTCTTCAATAGGCTTGCTAAAAACTTGAAAAGTAGTTTCTTTAACAATATCAGTAATATCTTGCATTTGCAATCCGTAACGTAAATCTGGCCTATCACAACCATATTTATCCATGGCTTCTTTATAAGTTATGACTTCAAAAGGATGTAAAATCCATTTTTTACCATAAATTTTACGCACAAGTTCATTAAACATTTTGGTGTTTAAATCTATAATCTGTTGCATACTTGCGTAAGCCATTTCTATATCTAATTGGGTAAATTCTGGTTGACGATCTCCTCTGGAATCTTCATCTCTAAAACAACGTGCAATTTGGAAATACTTCTCAAATCCGCCCACCATTAACATTTGCTTAAATTGTTGAGGTGCTTGTGGTAAGGTATAAAAAGAACCTGCTTGTTTTCTTGTTGGCACAATAAATTCTCTTGCGCCTTCGTCTGTACCAGCCGTTAAAATTGGCGTTTCTATTTCTAAAAACTCTTCTTCATCTAAAATGTCACGCAATAACTTAATTACTTTATGACGATTTACGATTGCCTTACGAACTTCATCATTTCTGTGGTCTAAAAACTTGTATTGAAAACGTGTTGTTTCGTTTGTTTTCATTGCTCTTTTTATCTCAAAAGGCAATGTTTTAGAAAGGTTTAAAATTTCTAAAGCAGAAGTTTCTAACTCTATTTTACCAGTTCTTAAACCTGCATTGTAATCGTCTTCTTTACGTTGTACTACAATACCTTTTACAGTAATTACAGTTTCTGGTTTTAGTTTTACCAATTCATCTAAATTCGGGAATGTTTCTCTACTTAAACGTACTTGAAAAACCTCATTATTAGAGCCTCTTAAATCGATAAAAATCAACTCTCCATGATCTCTTACACTTGCAACCCAACCTGATAATGTTACTCCATTATTAATAGAACTTTCTGATAATTGAGAAATTTTATGTGTTCTGTATTCTTCTTTTATAATGATTGGAATTTCTGGTAATTCTTCCTCTTGGTTTTTGGTTGATAGTTTTTGGTTTTTGGATGTTGATTTCAAATTATTATTTTCATCAACTTTAGAAACTGTTAAACCATCAACTTTAGAAACTTGACCTAAAATTTCCTCGCGAATTACTTTTCCTGAGGCTCCTTTTCCAATAATGGCAATAACTTTACCAACTAAGATTCCTGCTTTACCTTGGTTTCCTGATTTGATATCATTTGCAATGGCTTCGTTTTCAGAAATCACCTTAACTACAGCTTCTTTAATTTGATTTTCAGAAATCGTATTTTCATCAAAATACTTTTTGTAATCGAAAGTTCTGTCTTTTAAATATCTTGTAATTCCATTTTGAACTAAAACTGACGTAATTTTATCATCTTTAAAAAGTTGAAAAATCTCCGTTAATTGTGAGACGTTATGAATGTTAGCATATTCATCTGCACCAATATTATTCACCAATGTTTTTGCAACAAAAGAAGGGTCTTTTATAACGTTATTAATTTCTACAAACGTTTTAGAACGCACAGCATCTGCTGTAAAAAACTTTGCGTCTTGGGGTAAAACTCCTCCTTTTATCAAAATAGATTCTACAGCAAATGGTAAAGAACTGATATCTACATCAATCGACTCTACTACGTTTTTAATATTTACAAAAGGTAAATCTGGTTCAGAAATAAATCTGTAATCCGCTTCAAATTCCTTTTTACGCATTGTTTTGGTTTGCTTTAAATCTGCATCCCATAAAACCGTAGTTTGGTCTGGTCTAAACTCCTTATTTTCTATATAATAATTAAGTTGTTTTTCAATTTCTTCCTTCAAAGCTTCTACCATAAACTTAAATGAGTTTAAGTTTTTGATTTCAGTTCTTGGATTTAAATTATACGTATGTTTTTTTCGAAGTGATACAGAAACATCACTTTTAAACTCTCCTTTTTCAAGGTTTGCTTCCGATATTTTTAAATTCTGAACAATTCTTTGAATATATTGTGCATACGTTGATGCATCTTCTATATGTCTGATACAAGGTTCTGTTACAATTTCTATCAGCGGAACTCCAGCTTTGTTAAAATCGACCAAAGAAACTTTTTTTTCATGCATCAATTTAGCAGCATCTTCTTCTATATGAACCTGCGTTAAATTCACTGTAAACTGAGAACCATCATTTCTAAAACAAGAAACTTGTCCATCAGGAATTACAGGGTTGTGAAACTGTGTAATTTGAATATTTTTTGGATTATCAGGATATTCATAATGTTTTCTGTCCCAAGAAATCACCTCGTTTTCAAAAGTAGATTTTACTGCTTTCCCAAAATAAATGGCTTTTTTAATAGCTTCTTTATTTATAGAAGGTAAAACGCCCATTTGCCCTGTACAAACTGAACATATATTTTGGTTTGGCTGCTCTATTTCTTGATTGGCACAAGAACAAAATAATTTTGTTTTTGTATTTAATCGAACATGAGTTTCTAATCCAATGACTAACTCTAAATCGTACTTTTTAAGCTGTTCGTTTAATTGTTCTAGTTCCATTATATCATATCTTTTAAGAAGTTAGCAAACTTCAAAACAAGTTCGTCATGAGTTTTTGCAGCCGTAATTTGCAAACCTGTAGTTGTTCCTTTAGGTATTGTTAACGTTGGTAATTGCCCTAAACTAAAACCAACTGTATAAGCATCTGACAAATACATTGCTAAAGGATCTTTTAAACTATCGCCAATTTTTGGTGGTGTATTTGGTGTTACTGGCGATAAAATAATATCAACCTCATTAAAATCTTTCTCAAAATTAGCAGCAATTTGGTCTCTTAAGTTTAATCCTTTTAAATAAATTTCATCAGAAAAACCTTGAGATAACACTTGGTTTCCTCCTACAATTCTACGTTTTGTTTCTTCAGAAAAATTTTGGGAACGTGTAATAGAATAGGTGTCTTTTAGATTATCGCCCTCAATTCTATTTCCGTAATTTGTACCATCTAATCTTGATAAATTAGAGGCAGTTTCTGCCATTGCTAAGGTATAATAGGTAGAAACTAAGGTATCCGATTCAAAAAAATCTAATGCTGTTACTTGAATTCCTTTCGCTTTGATTTTTTCTAAGGATGCTAAAAAATCTGATTTTACTTGCGCATCAATCGCATCGTTTTCTATAAAGTTTTTAAAATAACCAACCGTTTTTATGTCATCAGTATTTAAAATTGCTTCTGAAGAAATTGTTTCAGATTGATAAGTAGTTTGGTCTTTTACATCTTTTCCACTCATCACATTTAAAACAATTCTGATGTCTTCGATTGATTTTGCAATGGGACCAACACAATCTGTAGATGATGCATACGCCATTAATCCAAAACGTGAAATTCTACCATAAGTAGGTTTTAATCCATAGACATTATTGTAGCCTGCAGGTTGTCTGATGGAGCCTCCTGTATCTCCACCAATAGAAAAAACGGTGTAGTCTTTTGCCACATTTACAGCAGAACCTCCACTTGAACCTCCACCAACCAATTCTGGATTAATGGCATTTTTAACCGCTCCAAAAATGGTGTTTTCTGATGATGAGCCATGCCCAAAACTATCGCAGTTTTCTTTTACCAAAGGAATTGCACCTGCATCTAACAATTTTTGAATTGCTGTTGCTGTGTAAGAAGATTTGTAGTTTTTTAGCAATTCTGAACTCGCTGTTGTGTACGTTCCTTGTACCATATACACATCTTTAATTCCGAAAGGGATTCCTTCTAACAAACCTATTTGTTCTCCATTTGCAATTTTAGCATCTACTTTTGCAGCTAATCCTAAAGCTAACGTTTCTAAAAGTGAATTGACAGTATTGTGTGTATTTTCTTTTAATAAATCTAATTTTTCTTGCACCAAATCTGTACAAGAAATCTCTTTATTTATTAATTGAGTATGTATTTTTTTAATCTGACTCATATAGTTTATTTTTTAGCCTTGTTGTTATCTACTAACAACCAAAAACTAATAACTAAAAATTATTTTTTATTCTTCTATCACTTTAGAAACTACTAAAAAACCGTTCTTTTCCTTTGGAAAATTTTCTATGATGATTTCTTTTTCTGCAGATGAACTATCAATTACAACATCCTCTCTTAAATCATTTAAAGACACAGCATTATTCTGATTATTATTAAAAGAATTATTATTTGTTGTGTTGGCTTTTTTAATTACCTCAAATAATTTGTTCACAGTTTCGGATTCCTGTGCTCCTTTAATACTCGACAAAACGTCGACTGTCATTATTTTACTCATATTATCTTTTTTTAAAAGATCCTTAAACATACTGAAATAAATTCAGCATAAAACTCCAGGACAAGAAAAAGCCTTCCAAATTGGAAGGCTTTATTTATATATTTTTAAACAACAACCTTCCTATCCTAAAAATTAGGATTATTGAAATTACGATTGTTATTATTGTTTATCATTTATGCTGAATTTATTTCAGTATCTATTATTTGCAAGCAAATATATATAGAAAAAGTCTTATAGATTCTTCTTTTTTAAGATTTTATAACCTCTTTACAATATTTTTAAAATATGGGTATTTATTTGCTGATATCATAAAAAATTGCCCAATTAAAAGCAAAACATGTATTATTAATGAGTCCAGAATTCTTTAAATGTGTCCAGAATTCTTCAAAATTGGAAAATTCTGGACTCCTATTTTTTGAAAACAGGATAGTTTTGAGAAAAATATAAATCAACCTGTAATGAAACATCTTTTAATTGCACTTTTATTTCTTCTTAGCTTTAATTGTATTTCTCAAAATAAAGGTGCTTGGTATTTTTTTGGGGAAAGTGGCTTTAATGAAGTAAATGGAAAAACTAACATCCATTTTGGAGCTGGCACAGAATACTTTTTGTCAAATACCAGTAGTTTAACTTTTAGACTAAAATACTTTAAAACTGGAATTGATTATTTTAAAAAAGGTAATCCCTGTAACTCATTCTTTTGTTTATTTAGTTCAAGTTCTAAAAGGTTTTTATATGAAGCAAGTGTTTTAAAATTACCAATAAATTATAAGTGGGAAAAAGCGATGTTCTCCTCAAGATTAAAATTTCTTTTTTTAACAGGGCTTGCCATAAACTTTAGTTTAACAGAAAATTATATTGAGATAAAAGATATTACACCTGACTATAACACAACAAACATAAACTTTAATTTAGGGATTGGTTTTATTTATAAAATCAACCCAAAATTTGACCTATTTACGATTGCAGAAATATATTCTGGCAACCCAAAAAGTAAAAAAAAGATAGGATTCCCAATAGGGTCGAAACTTCGCACAGAAGAAGCTTTAATCAATTTTGGAATTCGATATAAATTAAACTAATATTATGAAAACTATTAAATTAAACACACCTCAAAAACTAATTCTATTTCGTTTTTTATTAGCTCCAATAATTTTAGCTTTGGCTTATTTTGTTGGAGAAACATCAAAACCAATTATTTTAACTTTAATGTATTTAGGATTAATTTCTGACATTTTAGACGGAATAATTGCACGAAAGCAAAAAATAGCATCCGAAAAACTCAGGCGTTTAGATAGTCAGACAGATATGATATTTTGGTTATCACTTGGTATTGCAACTTGGATTTTATATCCCAATTTAATTAGAGAAAATTCAATTGCAATTTGGTCTATTTTAATTATGGAAATAGCTTGTTATGTAATTAGTTTTCTAAAATTTAAAAAAGAAACTTGTACACACGCGTTCTTATCAAAAATGTGGGGACTTAGCTTATTAATTGCTTTTACATCTTTGATTGGATTTAATTATGCTGGTTTACCATTTTATTTGGCTATTATTTTAGGTTTAATTTCACATATTGATGTAATTCTAATTGTTTTAATTCTGCCTAAATGGACACACGATATTCCGAGTGCATACCACGCTTATCTTATTAGAAAGAATAAAACCTTTCAGAAAAATATCTTTCTAAATTGATAAATTACGTCTATTTCAAAGAAATTTGATATTGTAAAATTGCCATTCCTTTATATCCTTTTTGTTGGATTGTAGTTGCATCAAAAATAGGACGATGTTGATACCCAAAACTAAATTTTGTATTGTGTTTCCCATTCAGTAAAAAGTTTACGGTAAAATCATACACTGTCATTTGATCGTTTAAAGCTTCCCAATTAGAACTTTGAATGGCAATATTGGGCTGAATAACAAAAGGTTGCCCCATTATTTCAGACTCTTTAAACGCATACCCAAATTGCATATACCAAGTAGTTCCACTACCAATCATTGGAAATGCAACTCCAGCTCCGTTAAAATCTGATCCTCCTCCAGTTGTAGGGTTATTTGCTCCTACATTTCTTATATAATCTTTTCCAAAATCGTAGTCATAATATCCTAAATATGCAGTTATAGCTGCATCATTTTGCAAAGGTAAATTTAAAAAAGAATCCACTGCCCAGTGTTTCATATCGTAAAATGTTGTTGATGCTAATTTTGCATCACCATCACTCAATGCTTTGTCTTGAAACTGAAAACCTGCTCCAATATTAAATACTTTTTTTGCTTGCGCATACGTTCCTGTTTGATAGGCAGATTTGTTAGATTCATGTTCAAAAAATTGATATTTTACATATCCAGACGTTTTAACTCTTGGTTTGTGATTTGCAAAATTCACCTCTCCATTAGGTATTGTTGTAATAATAAAGGGTCTGTTAAATGCCAGTCTATAATCTAACTTTCCATATTGTCCTTTTACCCAAACTCCAAACAAACGTCCTAAATCGTCATTTTTTTCAACAGAATTTAAAGTAAATAATGGCGAATCTAATCCCATCATTGTTTTTGCAGAACGAATATTCCATCTGTTTAAACCTTGCCAACCAGATTTACCTATACCAACTTCAAAAGCTTTATGGAAAGTATATTCTACATATAAATCTAAAACTTCTAATTGAAAGGTTTTATTTTTAAAATTATAGTTATTGCCACCAAATATTGAATACACAAATATTTTTGGTGTTATTTGAGACGAAACAGGTATTCTTAAACGTCTTATAGAAATATCCATAAAACTAGTTGTTAGCTCATCATCTATTAAAGAACCTGCATTCAAATCTGAATAACGCAACCAAATTTGTGAGGTCATATTCCATTTAACAACAGGTTTAAATTCTTTTTTTTCTTGTCCTTTTGATATGGTTGAAGAAAATACGACTATCATCAACAACCATTTTTTTACTTGTTTCATTTTTTATTTTATTCTGAAATATAAGACAAAATTAGAGGTAACTTTTTTTTCAAAATGTGATAATCATCATATATAAATAACTATTTTTAAATTCAAAAAAAGTCTAAATTAGAGCTAAATCGATGTAGTTTTTATTTTTAAAAAATGAAAAACAATAGAATTAAAGAACTTTCCTTAAGTTATTAAAATAAAACTTTAAAAAAATAGACGAAATTAGTTTTAAGATGCTTTTTAGCTATTTTAAGACACTTTTATAATTATTAACAATTTCAATTTTTATCAACAAAAAACGAATAAAACATACGTTTTTGTTTATATTTGATAGGTTATAAAATTAATAATCATCATTAAAAAAAATAGAAATTTAAATATATAATGAGCGAAGAAAACAAAAATAATTATGATGCTTCCAGTATTCAAGCATTAGAAGGAATGGAGCATGTTAGAATGCGTCCATCTATGTATATTGGAGATGTAGGAATACGTGGGTTGCACCATTTGGTATATGAAGTTGTAGATAACTCTATTGATGAAGCAATGGGTGGTTATTGTGATACAATTGACGTTACAATAAACGAAGACAATTCTATTACAACCAAAGATAATGGACGTGGAATTCCTGTTGGAATCCACAAAAAAGAGGGGGTTTCTGCATTACAAGTTGTAATGACAAAAATTGGTGCTGGTGGTAAATTTGATAAAGACTCTTATAAAGTTTCTGGAGGTTTACATGGTGTAGGTGTAAGTTGTGTAAACGCACTTTCTGACCATTTAACAGCAACCGTTCATAAAGAAGGTAAGATATGGCAACAAGAGTACTCTAAAGGAAAAACATTATACCCTGTAAAAACCATTGGAGAAACAGATTTTACAGGTACTATTGTTACCTTTTTACCAGACAAAACAATCTTTACTCAGTCTACAGAATATAATTATGAAACGTTAGCAACAAGAATGCGTGAATTGGCTTATTTAAATAAAGGCATCACCATTACTTTAACTGACAAAAGAAACACAGATGATGAAGGAAACTTTATTTCAGAAACGTTTCATTCTGATGAAGGTTTACCAGAATTTATTAAATACTTAGATTCTACTCGAGAGCAATTAACAGCGCAAGTAATTTCTATGGAAGGTGAGAAAAATGGCATTCCTGTAGAAGTTGCAATGGTGTATAACACTTCTTATTCAGAGAATTTACATTCTTACGTAAACAACATCAACACACACGAAGGAGGAACCCATTTATCTGGTTTTAGACGTGGATTAACACATACCTTAAAAAAATACGCTGACGAATCTGGATTGTTAAAAAATGTAAAATTCGAAATTGCTGGTGATGATTTTAGAGAAGGTTTAACAGCAATCGTTTCTGTAAAAGTAGCAGAACCTCAGTTTGAAGGGCAAACCAAAACGAAACTGGGTAACAGAGAAGTTTCTTCTGCTGTTTCTCAAGCAGTTTCAGAAATGTTAACAGACTATTTAGAAGAAAATCCAAACGACGCTAAAACAATTGTACAAAAAGTAATTTTAGCAGCAACTGCAAGACATGCAGCACGTAAAGCCAGAGAAATGGTACAACGTAAAACGGTTATGTCTATTGGTGGTTTACCTGGTAAATTATCTGACTGTTCTGAAACAGACCCAGCACAATGTGAAATTTTCTTAGTTGAGGGAGATTCTGCAGGTGGAACAGCAAAACAAGGTAGAGACAGAAACTTTCAAGCTATTCTTCCACTTCGTGGAAAAATTTTGAACGTTGAGAAAGCAATGCAACATAAAGTTTTTGAAAACGAAGAAATCAAAAATATGTTTACAGCTTTAGGAGTTTCTATTGGTACAGAAGAAGACCCAAGAGCTTTAAACTTATCTAAGGTTCGTTATCATAAAGTAGTTATTATGTGTGATGCAGATGTAGATGGTTCTCACATTGCAACATTAATCCTTACTTTCTTCTTTAGATATATGAGAGAAATGGTTGAGCAAGGTTATATTTATATTGCTACACCTCCTTTATATTTAGTTAAAAAAGGACAAAAAAGAGAATATGCTTGGGATGACAATCAACGTGATTTAATTGCTCAAAAAATGGGTGGCTCTGTAAACATACAAAGATATAAAGGTCTTGGAGAAATGAATGCAGAACAATTATGGGACACTACCATGAACCCTGAGTTTAGAACCTTACGTAAAGTGGTTATTGATAATGCTACAGAAGCAGACAGAGTATTTTCTATGCTAATGGGAGATGAAGTGCCACCAAGAAGAGATTTTATTGAGAGAAATGCAAAGTATGCAAATATTGATGCATAGTATAGGTATTTTCACCCATTTTATACACACTTCGTAAATGAAGTGTGTATTTTTTTATATATTAGCTTCAACTAAACAAATTTTAACCAAACTTACTTACAAATGAAAAAGTGCATTTTATTATTTTTAGGCGTTTTCGCCTTATCGTTTAATACCAAAGCCCAAGATGGCTTTGAAGCTATTCTTTTAGCAGATAAAGCTGATTCTCAAAAGCTTTTACAAGCTTATTTTGCTCCAGGAATGGAAGCTTTTATTAATAGTATGAATAACGGTTGGTATCATACAGCTAAAGTTCACAAGCCTTTTGGTTTTGATATTTCTATAGGAGCAAGTGGTTCTATTATACCTTCTGAAAAAGAGCTTTTTAACATTTCTGCATTAGGGCTTACATCTGTTAGTTCTACATCTACAACTGCTGCAACTTTTGGTGGAGATAGTAAAAACACAACACCAATGACAGTTACAACAACAATTAGCGGTCAACAAGTTACTGCAAATTTTGATGCTCCTGGAGGTGCTGATTTACCAGGTAATTTTGTACCTGCTCCAATAGCTCAAATAAATTTAGGTTTACCTGGAAAATTTGAAGCAATGTTAAGATTAGTTCCTAAAATTAATATTGGAGACAATGATGGCTCAGTTAATATGTTAGGTATTGGTCTTAAAAAAGAAATCACAAGTTGGTTTGGACCAATGGAAAAAATACCTTTACACGTTTCATTATTAGCTGCGTATACAACTATGGATGTAGATTATGGGATTGGAGATGTAAATTCTGGAAACTTAGAAATTAAAAATGGTTTATCTAAATTTAATTTAAAAGCCTTTACTGTGCAAGCAATCGGTTCTTTAAACTTTCCTATTATTAATATTTACGGAGGATTAGGGTACAACAATGGTAGCTCTTCTTATGAAATGAGTGGTACATTTACTGGTATTTATAAAGATCCTTTAGGAAATGATGTTAGACAAACTCTTTCAATACCATCAAATATTGATTTTGAATCAAGTGGTTTTAGATCTACAGTTGGTGCTAGACTTAGCTTAGGGTTTTTTAAAATATTTGCTTCTTACACATTACAAGAGTACAATGCTGTAGCTGCAGGTATAGCACTTAGCATCAGATAATAAATTACAAAATATCATATATAAAAGACTTCTATTTTAGAGGTCTTTTTTTTATGATATATATCACATTAAAATATTTTTTATATTGTATTTTTGTTGAAGAATTTTATCAAACATAATTTAAAATAAAAAGATATGAAAGTTACAGTAGTTGGTGCAGGTGCAGTAGGCGCAAGTTGTGCAGAGTATATTGCAATTAAAGATTTTGCTTCTGAGGTTGTTTTATTAGACATTAAAGAAGGCTATGCAGAAGGAAAAGCAATGGACTTAATGCAAACAGCTTCTTTAAATGGTTTTGACACTAAAATTACAGGAAGTACAAGCGATTATACAAAAACAGCAAATTCTGATATTTGTGTAATTACTTCTGGTATACCAAGAAAACCTGGTATGACTCGTGAAGAATTAATTGGGATTAATGCAGGAATTGTAAAAACTGTATCTTCAAGTTTAATTGAGCATTCTCCTAACACCATCATTATTGTTGTTTCTAATCCTATGGATACTATGACTTATTTAGTGCATAAAACTACAGGATTACCAAAAAATAGAATTATTGGAATGGGTGGAGCTTTAGATTCTGCACGTTTTAAATATAGATTAGCAGAGGCTTTAGGTGCACCAATCTCTGATGTTGATGGAATGGTAATTGGTGGTCACTCAGATAAAGGAATGGTTCCTTTAACTCGTTTAGCAACAAGAAATTCTGTACCTGTTTCTGAATTTATTTCAGAAGAAAGATTAGAGCAAGTTTTACAAGACACAAAAGTTGGTGGAGCAACATTAACTGGTCTTTTAGGCACTTCTGCTTGGTACGCTCCTGGAGCAGCAGTAAGTGGTTTGGTACAAGCTATTGCTTGCGATCAAAAGAAAATTTATCCTTGTTCTACTTTATTAGAAGGAGAATATGGTTTAAATGATTTATGCATTGGAGTTCCTGTTGTTTTAGGTAAAAACGGAATTGAAAGTATTGTAGAAATTAATTTAAATGATGCTGAGAAAGCGCATTTACAAGAATCTGCAGAAGGTGTTTCTAAAACAAACGGATTGTTAGAGCTTTAGACTTTAGATAACATTAAAAGAGGCTGTCTGAAAAGTTAATTTACCTGTCATTTTGAGCCTTTCGTCTTCGCTCAAGACAAGCTTTGTCGAAAAAACTATGTAATTGATTTTGAGTAAATAAGATTTCTCCATTACAGTCGAAATGACAAATTTTAATACTTTTCAGACAGCCTCTTTTTTATGTTTAAAACTTCCTACTTTTTTAAGCTTCCTTCTTTTAACTTTCTACTTGCTCCTTCCTATTTCCAACACTAACTCAACCCAGAAATAACACCATCGTTATCAATCGTCATATTTTCTGATGCAGGAATAGATGGTAATCCTGGCATACGCATCATTTTACCTAAAATAGGAATTACAAATTGTGCTCCTGCTGCAATTTCAATTTCTCTTACAGTAACTGTAAAACCTTCAGGTCTTCCTATCAAAGCAGCATTATCTGAAAAAGATTTTTGAGTTTTTGCCATACAAACCGCAAATTCATTAAAACCTAATCTATCAATTCTTCTTAAATTTAATTGTGCTTGTTTACTATATTCAACATTAACTGCACCATAAATTTCTTTGGCAATGGTTTCAATTTTTTCTGTTATTGGAGATTTCCAATCGTATAAAGGTTTGTATTGTGTTGCTTTATTTTCAACAACATCTACAACTGCTTTTGCTAAGTTTCTAGTACCTTCTCCACCTTTTGCCCAACCTTCAGATAAAACAGCTTGTACTCCTAAACTTGCACATTTTTCAATTACAAAATCAACTTCTTCTTTCGAGTCAGAAATAAATGAATTGATAGCAACAACAGGTTCAATATTATATTTTCTAATATTTTCTATATGCTTTTCAAGATTTTTAAATCCTTCTGATACTTTATCTAAATCTGGAATGTTGTATTCATCTGTACTGGCTCCTCCATGATGACGTAAAGCTCTAATTGTAGCTACTAAAACAACACATTTAGGATTTAATTTTGCAAATTGAGATTTAATATTCAAGAATTTCTCTGCGCCTAAATCTGCACCAAAACCTGCCTCTGTTACTACATAATTTGACAAAGACAATCCCATTTTAGTGGCAATAATGGTATTGGTACCTTGTGCAATATTTGCAAATGGACCTCCGTGAATTATTGCAGGATTCTCTTCTAAAGTCTGTACTAAATTTGGCTTAATAGCATCTTTTAATAAAATAGCCATCGCATTTTCTGCTTTTAAATCACGAGCAAAAATGGTTTTTTTATCAAAAGTAAATCCAATAAAGATATTTCCTAATCGCTCTTTTAGGTTTTCTAAATCTGAAGCCATACACAAAATTGCCATAACTTCAGAGGCAGGGGTTATATCAAAACTATCTTGTCTTGGTATTCCGTTTGCAGTACCACCTAAACCAATAGTAATATCTCGCAAAGCCCTATCATTCATATCAATCACACGTTTCCAAAGAATGGTTCTTGGATCAATATTTAAATTGTTAGTTTTATTTTGAATATTATTATCAATTAAAGCAGACAACAAATTATTTGCTTTTTCTACTGCATTAAAATCACCAGTAAAATGCAAATTAATATCTTCCATAGGTACAACTTGCGAATATCCACCTCCTGCAGCACCTCCTTTAATTCCAAAAACAGGCCCTAAAGATGGCTCTCTCAAAACCACAGTTGCTTGTTTTCCAATTTTATTTAACCCTTCTGTTAACCCAATAGAAACTGTTGTTTTTCCTTCTCCTGCAGGAGTTGGAGTTAAAGCAGTAACCAAAACCAAGTTGTTTTCATCAACTTTTTTATCATCAATTAATGACAATGGTAGTTTTGCTTTGTACTTTCCATACATTTCTAAATCATCTTCATCTACATTAATTTTTTTAGCTATTTCTTTAATATGTTGAAGCGTTTTTGCTTGCGCAATTTGAATATCTGATAGATGTGCCATATTTATATTTTGTGTATTTTATTTTATCAATTTTAGCGATTAAATATAATCATTTTTAAGAATCTATAATGTTTTTATCCTATTTCATGCAAAAATTACAGATTACATAATAAAATTAGTAATTTATTAATTTAAATAATACAGATTTTCAGAAACAAAAAGCACTATTTTGTATATATTTGGTGCATGAATGCAAAATGGTACATCTGTACTCTATTTATACTGTTTACACTGTTTGGAGCTTTTCAAAATCAGGTTTCTATACCTAATCAAGAAATAGTTCTGGAGTTTGTAGATACTAAAATCAATCAAAAAAGTATAGAAAACACCATTTCTGATGTAAAAGAAAAACTGTTACAAATTGGTGTTACAAATATTGCAATTCAAAAAACAAAAAATGGCACTTTAAAAATCTCTTATTACAGTTCTGTAAATATTAATGATATAAAAAAAACGCTTGCTAAAGAAAACCAATTAGTTTTAAATAAAAACACTGGCAACAAAGAGAATAATAAAGAGTACTCTAAGTATAATATTGATATTTATGAATTAACAGATACTACTGATATTTCTAACTTAGATGATCAATTTGTTTTTAAAATTGAGTATAATTTAGAGAGGTTTACCACAAATAAAACTCTAGGTTATTTTAGAACTTTAGAAGAAAATGCAGATCAACTTTTTAAAACTGCTTTTAAAGTTCGTAAAAACAATCCTTTTATTAAAAATTACACTTCTTATCAGGAGCCAGAAGTAAGAGCTGGCCCCCCAAATTATTACGTTTAATAATGTAATATCTTTACATTTTTTTTAAAAAATTCTTTAAAGTGATGATTATCATACTCATCACAAAAAACAAACCATAAAAATAATTGTCAGGTTTTGAGAGAAGCCATATATTTGCTCTTTTTTTAAAAAATTTGACTACAAAATACAAACAAAATGCAAAATAAAGGACTTATAAAGTTATTTGCTATCCTTTTTGGATTAGTAAGTTTATACCAATTATCATTTACATTTTTAGCCAACAAAGTTGAGGATGATGCTAAAGTATACGCTAAAACAAAAGGAGTTGATAGTGATGCAAGACAAAAAGCTAAATTTGAAAGATCTTATTTAGATAGTGTTGCCAACAAAGATGTGATTGATTTAGGTATTACAAAATATACTTACAATGATGTTAGAGAAAAAGAAATGAACTTAGGTCTTGACCTAAAAGGTGGTATTAATGCAATTTTACAAGTTTCTGTAAAAGAAGTTCTAAAAAACCTATCTAACGATTCTAAAAACGTTGCTTTTAACCAAGCATTAGAGGCTGCAGACGCAAGACTAAAAAATAGTAATGAAAACTATTTAAACTTATTTTTCGAAGAATTCGAAAAAATTGCTGGAGACACAAAATTAAGTGACCCTTCTATTTTTGGAACCAAAGCATTAAGCGAAAAAATTACTTTTAACGAAGCTAACGAAACTGTTAAAGAAACTTTACAAGAAGAAATTGACGGTTCTATTGGAACTGCTTTTGAAGTTTTAAGAAGTAGAATTGATAAATTTGGTGTTACCTCTCCAAACATTCAAAGAATTGGAAATTCTGGTAGAATTCAAATCGAATTACCAGGAGCAAAAGATATAGAACGTGTTACAAAATTAATTACAAGTAAGGCAGAATTACAGTTTTGGGAAGTTTATACAAATGCTGAAGTACAAGGTTTTTTCTTTAGTGCAAATGCTAAAGTAGCAGAATTGTTAAAAGATACTTCTGTTCTTGAAAAAGAAAAAGATTCTACTAAAAAAGATGATATTGATGATTTATTAGGAGAAGAAAAAGATTCTTTAGATGTTGCAAACCAAAAAAATCTTTTTTCTTATTTCTATCCAAACGTAGCACAATCTCAACAACAGATGAGTTCTTTAGTAGGACAAGCTAAAGTTTTAGACACTGCTACAGTAAATGATTTATTAAAAAGAAAAGAAGTTAAGGCTTTATTACCAAAAGAATTAAGATATGTAAAATTCTTATGGGATTATAAAACTACAAAAAGCAAAGACGGAACTGAATTAATTGGTTTATATGCAGTAAAATCAAACAGAAATGACAAACCTACTATAGAAGGGGATGTTATTTTAGATGCTGCTCAGGTTTTTGATCAATTAAACAAGCCTGAAGTTAGCATGACTATGAATAGCTCTGGAACTAAACAATGGGCAAAAATGACTACTGATAATCAGGGTAAATTTGTAGCAGTTGTTTTAGATGATTACGTATATACTGCACCTTCTGTAAACTTACCAATTACAGGTGGTAGAACATCTATTTCTGGTGGCTCTATGACTATTGAAGAAGCAGAAGATATTGCAACTGTACTTAAAGCAGGTAAATTACCAGCTGCTGCAGATATTGTACAGATAGCAGTTGTAGGTCCATCTTTAGGACAAGAAGCTATAGATGCTAGTTTCCTATCTTTTGGTTTAGCTATTCTTTTGGTTTTACTTTGGATGATTTTATACTATGGGAAAGCTGGTTTATATGCAGACATTGCCTTGATTGTAAACATCTTATTTATCTTTGGTATTTTAGCCTCTTTTAATGCTGTGTTAACTTTACCTGGTATTGCAGGTATTATCTTAACCATTGGTATGTCTGTAGATGCCAACGTAATTATCTTTGAAAGAATTAAAGAAGGGTTATTTAAAAAGAAAGGATTAAAACAATCTGTAGAAGAAGGTTTTTCTGTAAAAGGAGCACTTTCTGCTATTATTGATGCGAATATTACAACTTTATTAACAGGTATTATTTTATATGTATTTGGTACAGGACCAATTAAAGGTTTTGCTTTAACCTTAATGATTGGTATAGCAACCTCTTTATTTACAGCAGTTTTTATTACACGATTGTTAATTGATGGTGCTATTAATAGAGGTGCAAACTTAACGTTTAACACATCAATCTCTAAAGGATGGTTCCAAAACATAAATATAAAGTTCTTAAGAAAACGTAAAATTGCTTACATCATTTCTGGGGCAATTATTCTTGCTGGTATTGTTTCTATATGGCAAATTGGTTTAAAACAAGGGGTAGACTTTAAAGGTGGTCGTTCTTATGTTGTACGTTTTGACCAAGATATGAATGCAACACAAGTTGCAGGTAACTTAAAAGATGTATTTGGTTCTGCTCCAGAAGTAAAAACGTATGGTACAAATAATCAATTAAAAATTACAACCGTTTATAAGATTGAAGAAGAAGGTCAAGAAGTAGATGAACAAGTACAAAGTGCTTTATATACAGGTTTAAAACCTTATTTAGGAGATACTACTTACGAAAACTTTAAGCCTGGTTTTGAAAAAGAAGGTGCAGGTGTTATGAGTTATGACAAAGTTTCTCCTACTATTGCAGATGACATTAAAACATCTGCTCTATATGCAGTATTTGGCTCATTATTAGTTGTTTTCTTATACATTTTATTACGTTTTAGAAAAATTTCTTATTCAATTGGAGCAGTAGTTGCTGTTTTTCATGATGTATTAATTGTATTAGGTGTATTCTCTATTTTCTACAAATTTATGCCTTTTGATATGGAAATTGGACAATCTTTTATTGCAGCCATATTAACAGTAGTGGGTTATTCTTTAAATGATACTGTGGTTATTTTTGATAGAATTAGAGAGTTTGCAGGAGATTTTCCAAATAGAAAGTATAGCGAAAATGTAGATACAGCATTAAGTTCTACTTTAGGGAGAACCATAAATACTTCTTTAACTACATTATTAGTAATGTTAGCTATTTTCTTATTTGGAGGAGATTCTATTAAAGGATTTATGTTTGCCTTAATTGTGGGTGTAGCTGTAGGTACCTACTCATCATTATTTGTGGCAACACCAATTATGTTTGACACTACTAAAAAAGACGAAAAGAACGCATAGTTCTAAAAAAGTATAAGTTAGAACCGTTTTCTTAATAAGAAAACGGTTTTTTCATTCAATATATAGCTATTATATTTGCAAACTGATGAGCATTTTAAAACTTCACGATTTACACTTTAAACCTTATATAAATAAGGACGAAATTGCTGCCATTGTTAAACATTTAGCACGTTTGGTTAAAGCTGATTTACCAAAAGACGAAGTTCCTATTTTTGTAGGTATTTTAAACGGATGTTTTTTATTTGCGGCAGATTTTATTAGAGAATATCAAGGTAATTGTGAAGTTTCTTTTGTAAAATTAGCTTCTTATAATGGAACATCATCCACAGAAAATGTAAAGCAGTTAGTAGGTATAAATGAAAATTTAGCAGGAAGAACAGTAATTATTTTAGAAGATATTATTGATACTGGTAACACCCTTCAAGAAATTTATAATATCTTTAGAGACAAGAACTTAAAACAACTAAAAGTTGCGACGTTATTTTTTAAACCAGATGTGTTTAGAAAAGAACTACCAATAAATTATATCGGAAAAAGCATAGAAGATAAATTTATTGTTGGCTATGGACTAGATTACAATGGTTTAGGAAGAAATTACCCAGAAATTTATCAACTATCAACACCACCAAAAATGAAAAATATTGTATTATTTGGCCCTCCAGGAGCTGGAAAAGGAACACAAGCAGAATTTTTAAAAAAAATGTACAATTTAGTACATATTTCTACTGGAGATGTATTTCGTTTTAACATTAAAAACGCTACAGAATTAGGTTTAATAGCTAAAAAATATATGGATGAAGGAGATTTAGTACCAGATGAAGTAACCATAAATATGCTAAAAGCGGAAGTTGAAAAAAACGCAGATGCTAATGGTTTTATTTTTGATGGTTTTCCTAGAACACAATCTCAAGCAGAGGCTTTAGATAGTTTTTTAGCAGAAAAAGGAGAACAAATTAACGGAATGATTGCCTTAGAAGTTCCAGAAGATTTGTTAGTTGAGCGTTTGTTAGAACGTGGAAAAACAAGTGGAAGAACTGATGATACTGATGAAGGTAAAATTAGAAATCGATTTAACGAATACAACACAAAAACGGCTATTTTAAAAGATTATTTCGAAGCACAAAACAAATACTATGGTATTAATGGTGTTGGCTCTATTGAAGATATTACCAAAAGAATAGCAGAAGTATTTGATAAGCTATAAGAATTAATGTCATTTCGAGCGTAGACGAGAAATCTTTTAAACTAATACCTTTCGACTGCGCTCAAGATAACATTTAAAAACATTAAAATGACAGAGGGAAATTTCGTTGATTACATAAAAATATATGCTTCTTCTGGAAAAGGTGGGCAAGGATCTGTGCACTTACATAGAGAAAAGTTTATTACCAAAGGAGGTCCAGATGGTGGTGATGGAGGACGTGGAGGACACATTATTTTACGTGGTAATAAAAATATGTGGACACTTTTTCACCTAAAATTTAAACGTCATTTTAGAGCAGAAAGTGGTGGAGCAGGAAGTAAAAGTAGAAGTACTGGTTCTGATGGAAATGACATTTATATAGATGTTCCTTTAGGCACAATTATAAGAGATGCAGATACTGATGAAATCTTATTCGAAATTACCGAAGATCAAAAAGAAATTATTCTTTTACGAGGTGGAAAAGGTGGCTTAGGCAACTGGAACTTTAAATCATCTACAAATCAAACTCCAAGATACGCTCAGCCTGGGATAGATGGTTTAGAAGGCTGGTTTAGGATTGAATTAAAATTACTAGCAGATGTTGGTTTAGTTGGTTTCCCAAATGCTGGTAAATCTACTTTATTATCCGTTTTAACAGCTGCAAAACCTAAAATTGCAGATTATGCTTTTACTACCCTAAAACCAAATTTAGGTATTGTAGAACATAGAAATCATCAAACTTTTGTAATTGCAGATATTCCTGGTATTATAGAAGGTGCAGCAGAAGGAAAAGGCTTAGGACATCGTTTTTTACGTCATATAGAGCGTAATTCTGCCTTGTTATTTTTGGTTCCTGCAGATAGTGATGATATCAACAAAGAGTACGAAATCTTGTTAAACGAACTTAAAAAACACAATCCAGAATTGTTAGATAAAGACAGATTGTTAGCCATTTCTAAAACGGATATGTTAGATGATGAGTTAAAAGAAGAAATTAAAGCAGACCTACCAAAAGGTGTAGAAACTTTATTTATATCTTCTGTGGCTCAAATTGGTTTGCAAGAATTGAAAGACAAACTCTGGAAAATGCTGAATTAAGAATTAAGCAACTCAGTTGCTTTTTTAATCTCTTCTTTTTATTCAAATTGACATTTCGAGCGCAGTCGAGAAATCTAAAAATAGATTCCTCAGTGGTTTCTCTCTTAGGAATGAAAAACTATTCTTTTAACTGAATTCTTATTGGCAAACTATATTTTGTAGTTACTGGAATCCCCATTTTATGGGCAGGAAATATAGTTGGTAAATTATGAATACTTACTTTTAATAAACTATCTAATTCTGGTAATTGAGTTTTTATGTTTGCTGAAGATTTTATTGAGTCTAAAATAAATTCACCTTTAGAATTGATGGTTACATCTACATAAACAACCTCGTCTATACTATCTTTTATGGTAAGTTGATGTTTTTGCAACTCCTCTCCTATTTTTTTGTGAATGGTTTTTCTAAAACAATGTGCTTTTTTTTGTTTTTCTATGATAGAATCGCAAACCTTAAAAGAAGGAAAAGTGTCTACAGAAGAAAAATCTACTAAAGTATCTAAAACTTTATTCTGATTGTTTTTTGTGAATGAAAATTTATCACACGAAGTGAAAAAGATTACTAATATTAGAAAAGAAAAAAATCTTAAAAACATCAATATTATTTTATAGAGTAAAATTAGTGAATTAGATTTTACTTTTTCTTTCACTTCTATTTTTTTTCTTTCTGGCTTTTTTTTTCTGATTTTGACTCTTCTACAAAAAGAAAAACTGTAGTGTAGTATTTTACAGATACATGAACTCCATTTTGTTTTGCAGGTTTTAGTTTAGGAAATCTTTTTAAAACCCTAATTACTTCTAACTCTATTTTCTTGTGTGGGGCATTTACCTCTATACTATCTATTTTGCCTTTTTTGGTTATTTTAAAACTAATTTTAATAATTTTCTTACCAGCTTCTAAATTTAAACGATAAGGTAATTCTGCATTAAATCTTCTTTTAAAATGTTTTAAAAATTGTTTCTTAAAACAGTCGTTAGATTTTTTATAACTTCTTTTACACTCTCTAAAATATGGAGGCTCTTCATTAACTTGTAAAACTTCATTATTTACTATTTCCTGAGATAATACATTTATAGAAAAAAGTAGAATTAAAAAACTTAATAATTTTATATTTTTAATAAACAACACGCAAAATAGAGTTCTATTTATTGGGTGAATTTACTAAAAATTTACTTAGAAATTACCTTAAACTTTTGCCATTCATAAATAATGCTTTTTTTATTTCTGATACTCTTTTTTTAGCAAAATTGGTCATATCTTCATCTCTATTTTGAAATTTATCAAGATATTTCACATAGTGCTTATAAGCAATTTTCTTAT
Organism: Polaribacter sp. 2305UL8-11; assembly: GCF_058147165.1. Taxonomy (NCBI): domain Bacteria; kingdom Pseudomonadati; phylum Bacteroidota; class Flavobacteriia; order Flavobacteriales; family Flavobacteriaceae; genus Polaribacter; species Polaribacter sp. 2305UL8-11. The sequence continues at coordinate 62,466 of NZ_JBYVJW010000014.1, forward strand.
CCTTATAATAGTCTTCAGACATTTTTGCTAGTTGAAAAAGCGCTTTGTAATTACTATAATTTTCTTTGTAGGCTTTTTCAAAATTAAAAATAGCTTCTTTTGGTTTTTTCATTTCATAAAATACAGTTGCCAAACCATAATACTCTTCATCTCTTTTTTCTTTGCCTACAATAGTTGCCATTTTATAATTTATTTCTGCCCATTTATATTTTTTTTCTTTTACAAAAATATGTCCTAAATAGGTGTAAGCTTTGTAATTTTCTCTATCTAAATTCCTAAGTTTTCTAAAATATTTTTTTGCCTTTGTTAAGCTATCCAAGTTGTAGTAGGTTCTACCAAGCATAGAAGTTGGGTATGTATCATTATTAACAATAGTATCTAAGTTGTGTAATAATGGAATAGCTTTGAAAAATTCTTTTTTTCTGTATAATTGATTTATTTTTAGCTTGTTTAAATTTACATGGTTAGGGTTTATGGCTAAACCTTTATTCACAAAAATTTGAGTAGAATCTACATCTTTTAATTTATTAAAACTAGAAGCCAAATGTACAATTGCCTTTAAGTGAGTAGAATCTTTCTTAAAAGTTTCTAAAAAACTATTTATCATTCTATTTCTATCATTTTTTAAAGCGTAAGACAAGCCTAGTTGATATACGTAATTAGCGTTTTAGGATCTTTTTTAATTAAATATTTAAAAGTCTGTAAGGATTTTTTAGCATTTCTAGAAACCAAATACAGTTTTCCTAATTGATATTTTAAAACCAGATTTAAAGAATCCTTTTTTACAATATCTTCATAAATAAGTATAGATTTTTTTATCTTTTTTAATCTTTGATACACTTTAGCTAACTTTAACTGTGCTTTGTAATCTTCTTTAAAAACAATGGCTTTTTCTAAATACTCAGCTGTTTTTTTATAATTATCTATAGACTCATAAATGATTGCTTTCTTAAAATTACGCTCAAAAGTGGGTGGTAATTTATCTAACTGTACTAAAGCTAATTTATAACGTCCTTTTTCAAACAAACTATCTATTGTAGAAAAAGTCGAAGTTTGCGCTTCGACTTTTACAATACTGAATAATAATGCAATTAAAATTTTCTTTTTCATTTAAATTTATTTTTTTTTAATCTACTACAAAAACAAAAGGTAGTGTATATTTTACTTTTACTGGCTTTCCATCATTTTTACCTATTGTCATTTTTGGCAAAGAACTAACTACTCTTTTTACTTCTTCTTTAATTATAGAATGTGGTGCTCTAACTTTAATATCTGCTACTTCACCTTTTAAATCAATATTAAAAGAAACAAAGACTTTCTTTTTCCCAGAACTCAAACCTAAATTATTGACCTTACTTTTATCAAAATTTTCACGAAAATGAGTTTCTAGCTTTTTAAAAAAACAATCTAAATCTCTTTCTTCACAACCTGGGAAAATTGGTGTTCTTTGAACTTGAATAACAGAAAACGATCCATCTGCAAGTTTTTTAGGAGGTTTTCTATTCAATTTCATTTTTGAAAAATCAAGAACATTAGCTATTACATTTCTACCATTTTTAGCTTTATATAGCTTATAAGTTATGCCATTAGAGAACATACTTTCCGTATTATTTACTCTAATTAAAAAAACATCAAACTCTTCTCGTTCTTCAAAAGATAAATCGTTATAAGTAATCTCTTTCCATTTAGGTATTTCAGATCCAATATAAAAATCTAAAAAACTTTCTTTTTCGCCTTTATATTCTTTCATTTTTTTAGTACCAAATTTGGAATATCTAGTTTGTAATTCTTTCTTAACAACAGCATTCTCTAAAACTGTTTCAGAGCAAGATGTATAGAAAAGCATACTTGCTAATACAGGAATTAAGACTAAATATTTTAATTGTTTCATTTTTTTTGATTGTGTTTTTTTCATCATCATAATTCTTTTTTTAATAAGTGAATGTTTGTAAAATTGATTTATAAAAGCAATATTTTCTACCTGAAAAAAACTAGATAACAAGCTATTTATATAGGTTTCTTGGGTTTTATTTTTAGAGGCAACTGCATCAGAAATATATTCATGTATTAATGTGATTCTTTTTTGATATAAATAAATCATTGGATTAAACCACATCACAATTTTTAAAATTTCGAAAAACAGTAAATCAAATGTGTGTTTTTGTTTACTATGCACCATTTCATGCGCAATGATGTTTTCTTTTTGACTTTTTGGAATTTCTTTTCCTAAAAAAATATAGTTAAAAAAAGAAAATGCCTTGCTTTCTTTGGGTATTAAAACCAAAGTATAATTATCTTTTCGTTCTTTTTTATAGGTTAAAATCAGTTGAATAACTTGATATAACTTAGAAATAAACAACACACTAAAAATAATAACTCCAACACCAAAAATTGCATCTATAAAATCTAAAGATTGATACCAATTGGTTTCTTGAATCACTTTTTCTGGTGATAAAATAATTTCTGGCAAATACACAATAAACTCTTGTGGAACAGCTTTTTGAAACGTCGGGATTTTAAAAAACGGAATTAAAAAAGACAAAATGGGCGTGCTTAATAAGTACCACCTGTTTTTTGTAAAGAAGGTTTCTTTGCTTAGAAAGAAATCATAAATAGCCAAGAACAATACTTGGAATAATATGACTTGCAAAATATAATTGAGCATAATTTTTTATTTTTTATTGAAACTTAGACAAACTCAGTTTGGTACTAAGGTTGTAAACTGAATACTACCTACTTTTTCTTATTTACTTCTTTTAGTATAGATTCCAGTTCTGCAACATCCATTTTATTTTCTTTTACAAAAAAAGATACCATACTTTTAAAAGAGCCATTAAAATAACCGTTCATTAATTTATGTAAACTTTGGTTGCTGTAGGTTTCTTTATCTATTATTGGACGATATATAAACCCTCTCCCAATTGCTTTATGATTGACAAATTTTTTGGTTTCTAAAATTCTAATAATTGTAGAAACTGTATTGTATGCAGGTTTTGGTTCTGGCAGCTTGCCTATTACTTCTTTTACAGAAGCTTCTTCTAACTCCCATAAAACTTGCATAATTTGCTCTTCTGCTTTTGTTAATTGTTTACTCATAACTCTAACTTATCTTTTGTTTAACACAACAAATATAACTAAAAAATTAGTTTAAACTAATTTTTTAGTTGAAAATATTTGTAACAATGGTTTCATATAATCGTCTAAAAAGTATAAAACTATTGTTAATACTGGCTTTTACGCTAGTTAAATTATTAAAATAATTATGGATATATTTTTATTACTTCTTGGCTTTGTTTTTGTTTGTCTCGGAATCATTGGCTCATTTTTGCCTGTATTACCTGGACCATTAACAAGTTGGGTAGGCTTACTACTTATACATTTTACAGATGTAATACCTATGGATTGGACTTTTTTAGGAGTTACTTTAGGAATTGCAATACTTATTTGGATTCTTGATTATTTTATACCAGCAATGGGTACAAAACGTTTTGGAGGCACTAAATATGGGGTATATGGAACCACAATTGGATTAATTATTGGTTTGCTCTCTCCTATTCCTTTTGGTATGTTGTTAGGTGCGTTTTTTGGTGCATTAATTGGAGAATTATTATATGATAGTAAAGATACAAATAGAGCTTTGAAAGCTTCTTTTGGAGCTTTTTTAGGTTTTTTAGCTTCTGCAACCATTAAGTTTTCTATTGCTGCTGTTTATTTTGTATTGTTTATAATTCAGTTTTGGAAATTTAAAGGTGAGTTTTTTTAAACTTTTACCACATAGAAAACATAGATTTTGTTGAGAGTTGTTTATTTTTCAAAAAGCTAACAAACAAGTTTAGCTCAGATTGAACGGTTTGTTTGAGCTCTTTTTTATGCTGAAATAAATTCTGTATCTTTTGTAATATTGAAACATGTTATTAAATAATTGAGATGCTGAAATAAATTCAGCATAAAAAAAGCGAGTAAGATACTGAAACAAGTTCTGCACAAGAAGCTGGAAATAGCTTCAAAAAAAAATTAAAGCAAAAAAAAAAAGCGTCCCACTTAAGGGAAGCTTTCCATTGGTTAACAAAACCACGACACTTTTACTAAAGTGCCAAAACAACACAACTAAATGCTACTTCAACAAAAAGTAGCGTGCAAATATACAACGTTTTATGATTTCTGCAATATTTTATTGTTATTTTATTGAAATCTTCAATTGCCAACTTATCTAAAGATTGTATCTTTGCAATCTTTATAAAACATCAATAATACCGTATAAAATGCAATTATCAGAACAAGAAGTTGTACGTAGAGAAAAGCTGACAAAATTAAGAAATTTAGGCATTAATCCCTATCCAGCAGATTTATTTCCAATCAATTCAAATTCAAAGGAAATAAAACAAAACTATTCTGAAAACAAAAAGGTAATTATTGCAGGAAGATTAATGGCTATAAATATTCAAGGAAAAGCTTCTTTTGCACAATTACAAGATGGTGAAGGTAGAATACAAGTGTATTTTAATCGTGATGAAATTTGTCCTGGAGAAGACAAATCTAAATACAATGATGTTTTTAAAAAACTACTAGATTTAGGAGATTTTGTTGGTATAGAAGGCGAATTATTCACTACAAAAGTAGGTGAGAAAACCGTAAAAGTAAAAGATTTTACATTGCTTTCTAAAGCTTTGAAACCTTTACCAATGCCAAAAGTAAAAGATGGTGTTACTTACGATGCTTTTACAGATCCAGAAATGCGTTACAGACAACGCTACGCAGATTTAGTGGTAAATCCGCATGTAAAAGAAGTATTTATTAAAAGAACAAAATTGTTTAATGCAATGCGTACTTTTTTTAATGATGCTGGTTATTTTGAAGTAGAAACACCTGTTTTACAACCTATTCCTGGTGGTGCAGCTGCAAGACCTTTTATTACACATCATAATTCTTTAGACATTCCATTGTATATGAGAATTGCTAACGAATTGTACCTAAAAAGATTAATTGTTGGTGGTTTTGATGGAGTTTATGAATTCTCTAAAAACTTTAGAAATGAAGGAATGGACAGAACACACAATCCAGAATTTACTGCCATGGAAATCTATGTTTCTTATAAAGATTACAATTGGATGATGGATTTCTGCGAGCGTTTGTTAGAACATTGTGCAACTGCTGTAAACGGAACTTCAGAAGCTACTTTTGGCGAACATAAAATCAATTTTAAGGCTCCATATAAAAGAATTTCGATGCGCGATTCTATTTTAGAATTTACAGGTTTTGATATTTATGATAAAACTGAAGATGAAATTAGAGCTGCAGCAAAATCGATGAACATCGAGGTTGACGAAACTATGGGGAAAGGAAAGTTAATTGATGAAATTTTTGGCGAGAAATGTGAAGGAAATTACATTCAGCCAACTTTTATTACAGATTACCCTAAAGAAATGAGTCCTCTTTGTAAAGAACACAGAACAAATCCAGAATTGACAGAACGTTTTGAGTTGATGGTTTGTGGTAAAGAAATTGCCAATGCTTATTCTGAATTAAATGACCCTATTGACCAACGTGAGCGTTTTGAACATCAATTAAAATTAGCTCAAAAAGGCGATGATGAAGCTACCGAATTTATAGACCATGATTTTTTACGTGCATTAGAATATGGAATGCCTCCAACCTCTGGAATGGGAATTGGAATGGACAGATTAATTATGTTTTTAACTAATAATCAATCTATACAAGAAGTATTATTCTTCCCACAAATGCGTCCAGAAAAGAAAGCGCCAGCTATAGAATTGAATGATGAAGAAAAAGCAGTGCTTGAAATTATCACAAAAGCAGATAAAATAGATTTGAATGATTTAAAAACTCAATCTGGTTTATCAAATAAAAAATGGGACAAAACCATTAAAGGTTTAACTAAAAAAGAAGTAGCTAAAGTTTCTAAAACTGAGGATGGTTTGTTTGTGGAAATTGTGTAGTAAATTTTATTCTTAAAATATTGATAAGGAATTACAACAATGTAATTCCTTTTTTTTTGTATTTTTAAAAAACATATTAAATCTCAGAATTATGAATAGACTAATAATCATATTATTTCTCTTATTGCTCTTTAATTGTGATGAGAAAGAAACAAAAGACATACTACCAAATCAGGCTACGATATATTACTATTTTGACCCAGGATTTGGTGGTTCTGGTTGTTCTATTGTTATAGAGACCATAAATGGTGATTTTTTTACAGCACTCACTAATGATCCTTTTTTGAAAGATTTAGATTTTTCAGAAAGAGAGAATAATTATGAAGGTATAAATGTTACTATTGAGTATGAAATTATCGATACTGATTTTGTTTCTCCTTATGATAAATGTTATCATAGGCGTAACAAAGAGTTTTTAGAAGAATTTCCTAAATATGTCAAAATTTTATCCTTAAAGAAAATTTAAGGATATTTTATAATAAAGAAAGAAATTACAGAAATGTAGTTCCTTTTATTTAATAAGTTTATGAAAACCTTAACAATATTTTTTTTCTAAAAAAAAAACCTATATTTAGCTTATAAAATATTTAAAATGAAAAAAAGTATCTTAATTTTAATAACTCTTATATCGATTAGTTGTAATGATGATAATTCTAAACTAGAATTATCAGGAGTAAAAGCAACGATATACAATTATAATGATTCTGGGTTTATAGGTTCTGGATGCACTTATATTGTAGAAACTTCAAACGGAGATCTATATAGATTATTAAACGAAGACTTTAAGTTTGTTGATTCTAGTTTATCAAAAGATGCAAGAATCTTCAGTACTTCTACTAAAGCTACATACTATTTTAAATATAATGTTATTATAGAATATGAAATACTTAAGATAGATAATATTGAAAGATTAAATTTATATAATGCTTGTTATCATAATAACAAATGGCTAGATAACCCCCATTTAGAATTTATAAAGATTTTAAAGGTGGCTGAAATAGATATTTAATATGAAAAAAGGAATTACAGAAATGTAGTTCCTTTTTTAATTCCTGAAACCTTAACTTAGCTTTTAAAGTATACCACATGGAAATAAAAGAGTATCAAGAAATAATTACCAAAATTTATGCTGATGTGAAAAAAGTTAAAGATTTTGGTAAAGTTGCCAACTATATTCCAGAGTTACGCAATGTAGCTGCCAATAATTTTGGTGTGTGTTTAAATACCATTGACAAAAAAAGTTTTGGTATAGGTAATTTCGAAGAAAAATTCTCCATCCAAAGTATTTCTAAAATTTTAACCCTAACACTAGCCTATCAATTAGAAGGCGAAAAATTATGGGAAAGAGTAGATGTAGAACCTTCTGGAAATCCTTTTAACTCTTTACAACAATTAGATGCAGATAAAGGTAAACCTAGAAACCCTTTTATAAATGCAGGTGCAATAGTAGTTTGCGATGTGTTAATTTCTCATTTAAAAAATCCTAAAAAAGATTTTCTTACTTTTTGTAGAGAAATTTCTAATAATCCTAATTTAAATTATTCAGAAAAGGTAGCACAATCAGAAAAAAATACAGGTTTTAGAAATTATGCTCTTTGTAATTTTTTAAAATCATTCAAAAACATTAAAAATAATGTTGATACAGTTTTAGATTTCTACTTTTATACTTGTGCTTTAGGAATGAGTTGTAAAGAACTCTCTAACCTTTTTCTTTATTTAACAGACGATAATTTTGTTACTGAAACAGGGAAAAAAGTACTTACAGAAAGTCAAGCTAAAAGAATAAATGCAATAATGTTAACTTGTGGTTTTTATGATGAATCTGGTGAGTTTGCTTTTAGAGTAGGTTTACCAGGAAAAAGTGGTGTTGGTGGAGGCATTGTTGCTATCCATCCAAATAAATATTGTATTACAGTTTGGAGTCCTAAATTAAATGAAAAAGGCAATTCTTACAAAGGTATGTTGTTTTTAGAAAAATTTACAACAGCAACATCCTCTTCTATTTTTTAAAACTTAGTTTGTATATCTAAATAAAAAAGAAGAACTTCCTGTTTTCAGTCAAATTAAAAAAGGGTATGAAAGTTTTTAACTTTTTATTTTTAGCCATGTTCATCACCTCTTGTAACAAAAGACCAACAACATTTTCTTCTTTTGATGATTATCCAACAACAAATAAAAATTTGTGGATAGACTATTCTAAAGAAGCCACCACTTTTAAAATCTGGTCTCCAACTGCGACTGCTGTAAAACTCAATTTTTACAAAACAGGAAATAATTCTGATGCTTTTGAAACTCATGCTTTGCAAGATGATGAAAATGGTGTTTGGTCAAAAACAATTAAAGAAGATTTACATGGGACTTATTATACGTATCAAATTTATATTGATGGTAAATGGTTGGCAGAAACTCTAGGTATTTACGCAAAAGCTGTTGGTGTAAATGGCAATAGAGCCATGGTTTTAGATTTTGAGACCACAAATCCTACAAACTGGGAAAATGACAATTTTGTAAATTTAAAATCACCAAATAACGCCATCATTTACGAGTTACATATTAGAGATATTACCATTCAAAAAGAAGCCAATTCCACTTTTGCAGGTAAGTATTTAGGCTTGATTGAAAAAGGGACAAAAAGCAACAAAAACGTGGCAACTGCTATTGACCATATCAAAGAATTAGGCATTACACATGTACATTTGTTACCTACTTTCGATCATTATTCGATTGATGAAACCAGTTTAGAAAAACCACAATTCAATTGGGGTTATGACCCCCAGAATTACAATGTTCCAGAAGGTTCTTTTGCCACAAATCCTTTTGATGCTTCAATTAGAATCAAAGAATTCAAAACGATGGTAAAAGCATTTCACGATGCTAATATTGGCGTTATTTTAGATGTAGTTTACAACCATACAGGAAGAACAGAAACTTCTAATTTTAACTTAGAAAACCCAAATTATTTTTACAGATTTAACAAAGATGGTTCTTTTTCTGATGCTGCTGCTTGTGGAAATGAAACTGCTTCAGAACGCAAAATGATGCAAAAGTTTATGCTTGAATCTGTTAAATATTGGGCAAAGGAATATCATTTAGATGGTTTTCGATTTGATTTAATGGGCATTCATGATATTGAAACCATGAATTTAATTGCTTCAGAAATTAAAAAAATAAACAAAAGCGCTTTAATTTATGGCGAAGGTTGGACTGCAGGTGATTCTCCTCTTCCAGAAGAAAAACGAGCTTTAAAAAAACACACCAACCAAATGCCACAAATTGCAGCTTTTTCTGATGATTTGAGAGATGGCATTAAAGGCTCTGTTTTTGATGACAAAAGCACAGGTTTTGTAAGTGGTGCAAAAAATACTGAGGAATCTATAAAATTCGGAATTGTAGGCTCCATAAATCATCCTCAAATTGATTATAAAACAGTAAATTATTTTGACAAACCTTGGGCAAACCAACCTTGGCAAGCTATCAATTATGTTTCTTGTCATGATAATCATACCTTGTTTGATAAACTAAAAATCTCTCAACCAAATGCTACTGAACAAGAAATAAAAGCCATGCATAAATTGGCAACTGCCATTGTTTTAACGTCTCAAGGAACGCCTTTTTTACATGCAGGTTCAGAAATGATGCGTACTAAAAATGGAGATCATAATTCTTATAAATCTCCAGATGCTGTAAATCAAATTGATTGGAACTTAAAAGTGCAACATGCAGATGTTCTAAAGTATTACAAAAATTTAATTCGTTTACGAAAAGAGCATCCAGCTTTTAGAATGCCAACAGCAGAAGAAGTACGAGAAAATTTAGAATTTAAAATAACGAAAAATGGATTGGTTTCTTATCAACTAAAAAACAGTGCAAACAACGATTCTTGGAAAACTATTTTAGTGATTTTTAATGCACAAAATAAAACTGTAAACTATAATTTAGACCAACACTGGAAAGTTGCAGTTTTATCAGATTCTTTTGATTTTGAGGGGAAAGAAAGTGTTTCTGGGAGTTTGAATATTCCTAAAACTTCTATGGTTGTTTTGTTTGAGGAAAATTAGAAATTTTTTTTATATTCTGGTTAAAAATATATAGCTTCTTCAACTCAGATTATAAGTCATTATAACAATATCATAACTGTCTTGAGTTAGTAAAAATAAAAAAACAGTAGTCTCAAAAGAGATTTCTGTTTTTAAATTATATAAATATTTTCTAAATGCTATTACTAAGCCTCATCTTTAGTTGTTCTTACCAAACTAATTCCGTAAACAAAAAAGATAAAACCTAAGATACCAAAAACAAGCATTTGTGTAATTGCACCACCACCTTGAAGCACGTTGTAACCTGTAAAAATTAATCCTGCAATTCCTAATGTTGTTAATACTGCTCCAAATGTTCTTTTTAAATTCATAATAAATGTTTTTTTTGTTTTTACAAACCTAAAAAAGAATACCATTAAAAATTGACGCTTTTACATTAAAGATTAACGTTTTAAAAAAAGTTGACTTATATATTTCTGATAAAATCTAGACAATTACCCTTTATACTTCATACCTAAATGCACCACTTTTTTAGTATCAAAAAATGGTTCATCAAAATAATTAGGCAAATCATATATGGTTGCAGAAGTATATAATTTTAATTCTTCAGTTAAATCGCCTCCTTTTAAATACAAAATACCGTTTTTTAAGTCGTGGTTTTGTTTTTTAGCAATTTTACCTTTATTCCATCGTACAAAAGTTTCCATTTGGGCAACAGCTCTACTTACAATAAAATCGTAAGTATCTTTAACTTCTTCTACTCTACCATGAGTTGTTTTTACATTTTCTAAACCCAAACCAGCCACAACTTCATTAACCACTTTTATTTTTTTACCAATAGAATCTACCAAATGGAATTGTGTTTCTGGAAATAAAATAGCTAGAGGAATTCCTGGGAAACCTCCTCCTGTACCAACATCCATTACTTTTGCCCCAGGTTTAAACTGCATTACCTTAGCAATTCCTAAAGAATGTAAAACGTGACGCAAATACAACTCATCAATATCTTTTCTAGAAACTACGTTAATTTTTAAATTCCAATTTTGGTACAACTCTTGTAACTTAGCAAATTGTGCAGTTTGCGTTTCTGATAAATTTTTAAAATATTTGTGTATAATTTGCATTAATAGGTATTTTTTGAACTGCAAAAATAGTTATTGTAATTAAACAATTAGTAACAAAAACTGACGTTTATCATATAAACCTATTTCAAAAAGCATATTTTTGCATAGTATTATTAAAATAATAGATGAAAGCATTAAATTTTTCAAGAGTTGACAAAGCAAAGTTTTTTAGAACTTTAAACAAAAGAGTAAATACTTACTTTAAAGAAAACAATCTTAAAAGGACAGGAAACTGGAAATTATATACAAAAGCTGTATTGATGTTTTCTTTGTTTTTAGTGCCTTTTATCTTGGTTTTAACAGTTTCTATGCCACAATGGACCATGGTATTATTAATGGTAATTACAGGAATTGGAATGGCTGGTGTAGGTATGAATGTGATGCATGATGCAAATCATGAATCGTTTTCTAAAAGAAAATGGGTAAATAAATTAATGGGAAGCAGTATTTACATTTTGGCAGGAAATGTATATAACTGGAAAGTACAACACAATGTGTTACACCATACTTTTACCAACGTAAAAGATCATGATGAAGATATTGATGCAGGAAGAATCATTCGTTTTTCATTACATTCTAAATGGTTAAAGATTCATAAAATTCAAAAATATTATTCTATTTTCTTGTATGGATTATTAACTATAAACTGGGCAATAACTACAGACATTAAACAAATGCATAGATATTTAAAGCGTAAATTGTCTTATGGTAAATTTCCAAACCCTGCTACAGAATGGACAAAACTAGTTATTTCTAAAATTGCATACTACTCTCTTTGGATTGTTTTACCCATATTAGTTTTAGATATTGCATGGTGGAAAGTTTTGATTGGTTTTTTTGTTATGCATTACACAGCTGGTATGATTTTAAGTCTGGTTTTTCAGTTGGCACACATTGTACCCAATACAGAAATGCCTATTCCAGATAAAGACGGAAATTTAGAACACACTTGGGCAGTCCATCAATTATATACAACCTCTAACTTTGCACCTAGTAACTGGTTGGTAAATTTCTATACAGGAGGATTAAATCACCAAGTTGAACATCATATTTTTCCACATATTTCTCACGTACATTATGGTAAATTAGCTAAAATTGTAAAAGAAACCGCTAAAGAATTTAATTTGCCTTATAATGAATACAAAACAACTAGAAAAGCTATTATAGAGCATTTTAGACACTTAGGTGTTTTAGGAAAAAAACCTGAATTAGTATAAGCAAACAACACACAACTAACAGTAAAAATGACACATCCATTATCGGACAGAATTAACAGCCTACCAACATCACAAACTTTGGCAATGGCTGCTAAAGCAAGAGAATTAAGAGCAGAAGGAAAAGATATTATAGGTTTAAGTTTAGGTGAGCCTGACTTTAATACACCAGATTTTATTAAAGACGCTGCTATAGAAGCCATCAATCAAGATTACAATTCTTACACACCTGTTGATGGTTATTTAGAATTAAAAGAAGCCATTTGTGTAAAATTTAAACGTGATAACGATTTAGATTATAAACCAAGTCAAATTGTAGTTTCTACAGGAGCAAAACAATCTATTGCAAACGTTGCACAAGTACTTTTAAATCCTGAAGATGAAGTTTTATTACCTGCTCCTTATTGGGTAAGTTATTCTGCAATTGCAACTTTATGCGAAGCAAAATATGTAGAAATTCCTTCGTCTATAAAGAATGATTTTAAAATTACTCCTGCACAATTAGAGGCTGCAATTACTCCAAAAACTAAAATGATTTTCTTTAACTCGCCAAACAATCCTAGTGGAACGATTTATAGCGAAGCAGAATATAGAGCATTGGCTGCAGTTTTAGAAAAACATCCTCAGATTTATGTATTATCTGATGAGATTTATGAACACATCAACTACGATACAAAACCTTTTAGTTTTGCTGCTATAAAAAGCATGTATAATAGAACTATTACTGTTAATGGCTTGGCAAAAGCATTTGCAATGACAGGTTGGAGAATTGGTTATATTGGTGCTCCAGAATGGATTGCAAAAGCGTGTACAAAAATGCAGGGACAGATTACTTCTGGTACCAATTGTATTGCACAAAGAGCTGCAATTACTGCAGTTTTAGCACCAGTTTCTAAAATTAAATATATGGTAGACGAATTTAAAACTCGTAGAGATATCATTATTGGTTTGTTAAGAGAAATAGACGGCTTTAAAGTAAACGTACCTGAAGGTGCTTTTTACGTTTTTCCTGATATTTCTAGCTTTTTTGGTAAAACCATTAAAGGAACAAAAATTGAAAACGCAAACGATTTTTCTTTATTCATTTTAGAACATGCAAATGTTGCTACTGTAACTGGAGATGCTTTTGGAACACCAAATTGTATTCGATTATCTTATGCTGCTTCTGAGTTGCAAATACGTGAAGCTGTTAAAAGAATAAAAGAAGCTTTGAGTTAATTAATAATTTATTTAATTTTTTACATTATAGTCTCACAGTAAAAACTGTGGGACTTTTTTTATAGAAAAACCTATTTCCCTTAACATAAATAGAATCACTTTTTTAAAATAATTTATAGTAATTTCTACAAAAACTATAAGTTTTATCTATTAAAACGCTTTTTCTACAAATAGCAGCAAAATCTATAATCAAATACTAAAACCTTACAAAACAAAATATAAATATCTGATTTATAAATACTTAACTCAAAAAAGCCTTTCTTATTAGTTTTAAATAAGATTAGTTTTTATGTTTTTTTATGTAAAATAAGAAATATGCCTATTGTAAAAACTTATGATCGTAAATACATTTGTAGTGTAGAATTGTCTACAGAACTAAAAAACACTATTATGAAAAAATTCCTCCTATTTTCAGTATTATCAATTGTAACATTTACAATTAAAGCACAAGATGTAGCAATGGTTAATAATAATCGTTCTACTTATAACAACACTAATTATAAAGTGGTTCCTTTATTAAAAGAAACACACTATACTTACAAATATAAAGGTGATGATGTTTTAGTTATCTATAAAGAAAACGAACATATAGAATACTTTAATAATAAAAAATATTTTATTAAGTCTAACATCAAATGGATTTCTGAGGATGAATGTATTATGACTTTACAAAAATCTAATCTTCCTAATTTTCCATTTAGAATGGGCTCTAAATTAAAAATGAAAATTAATAAAATAAAACGTGGTAAAGTTTTTTACACCTCTACTTTAGGAGGAATAAGCTGGACTGGAAAAATGAAAATAAAATAAATTTTCGATATTAAAATTTAAGGGGAGAAAACATCCTATTCTTTATAATAACAACTTAAATTATAGGGTGTTTTTAATACCAAACTGACAACTTACTAAGAACTTTATTCTTCTTTAGATGCGAATGTATATTAATACATTTATCGTAACACTTATAAGAATGTTACGTTACTTAACTCTCTAAATTACTTTATAAATCTCCCCCAATTATGAAAACAATATGCATTATTTTCTGCTTTTTATTTGCCTTCTCTTTGAGCGCTCAACAAAACATAGAAATCTCTTTACAACAAGATTTAAGATTGTTTTTATTAGGAGATAAAAAAGGAAATGATCCTTTAACCATTAATCTTTTATCAAAAATAGAAGTACCTGTTCTAGAATTAAATAAAACGTATTTATCTACTTATTTATCTGTAGAATATGCAGATTTGGTAGTTAAAAACTATCAAAGATATGCTTTAGGGTTTGGATATGTTATTAAGAAAATTTTCGGGAAATTTGGAGCTGGTGCTTACGCAGATTTCGGAAAAATTTATAGGCAAAAAGAGGGTTTTAACAGCTTTAGTTTAAGTGGAGAGTTAAATTTTAAAATAAACAATAACTTAAAACTGATTTGCACACAACAAATAACTCATAGAAAAGATTTGCAAGTACTACATAACTCTAAAAAGAAATATATAATTAGTGGTTTCTTCGGATTAAAATATAGTTTCTAAGAACCATTAAGTAAAAACTTGTCTTTTAATTATTTGATTTAAAGAGCTAAATAGCTAAACCCCCCAGCATTTGGCTCTTTATTATTTTACCCCTTCTACGATACCATAAAAATGATGGCTAACATAAAAAACGATACTTTTAATATTGTTCCTGTTTGACTCTCTAAATTACTTTGATTTAATATCATCGATTTAACCTGAGATAAAGATTTAGACTTCTCTATTCTTGATTGATTTTTAATTTCTTGTTTATAACTTGAAGTTAAAATTCCTCTTTCTTTTACTGATACTGTTTGTAAATATTTCATAATGTTTAGTTTTGTTGATTATACAGGTAAGACGTACTCAAAACAAAAATGTTACAAAATAAAATTATAGAAAACCTTTAAAAACCAACAGTTTTCAGCATTGATGGTTTACGACAATTGAGAAAAAAATTTAAAAAAAAATAATTTTTATAAAAAAACCACATCAGAATTGATGTGGTTTTAAGTTACTTTTTTAAAAAAATTATATAACCAAATAAAATTAGAAAAACTGAATTTAAAGATTCCGCAAAAAAACGGAATTAGTTCAACTTACTATTTTTAATTAATTGTTTTGCAATTATAAAAAATAGAGTTTCACTAATCTACATTGTCATGTAAAAAAGAATTGTTCGATTTTAAACCTAAATCATCATTCTCTTTTTTAATTGATGTTTTTGCTTTACTAATAGCAGCATTGGTATCTAAATCTACACCTAATCTTTTATAAGCAGGTTGACGCTCAATTTCATCGATGTTTTTATTCATCTGATCATTAAACTTGTAATTGAACCCTTTCATTTTTTTACGACGTTCTTCTGCTCTTTTTTGTAACTCAGTAATGGTTAAATCTAAAGGAGAAACTTCTTCGCTTTTTGTTTCAATTTCATTAATTGCTGCTTGTGGAGTTTTTGTTTTTAACTCAAATTGAATTTCTTCTTCCTCAACTTGTTTTTGTTCTGTAATAAGAGAACTTTTTCCAATAGTTGGTTTTGCATCAAAATCTTCTAAAACGTAACGTTTTTCTACTTCTTTTTTCTCAAAAACAATTTCTTCTGCTCCGTAAACTTCAATTTCATTAATATTTACAGTTTTCTCTTCTTGTAAACGATGATTAACTTCTTCATTTGCTTTTACTTCTGTATAAGAATTTAATGGCAAATCAAACAATAAATCTGCTTGTAGTTGTTGTGGTTCTTCAATCACTATTTCTTCCTTTTCAGGAGTCATATCTGTAATTACAAAATCATCCTCAGTAACATCTTCAATGGCAACTTCATCAAAAACCACAGACATATTTTCAACTTCATTTGTTGTTTTTGTAATATTTACTTTAGGCTTTACCTCTTCAACTTCATCCTCTAAAACATGTACTATTTTTTGGTCTGATTTATTAGAAATAGGCTCGTTTAACGTTGGCGATTTTGTTATTGTTTTCTCTTCAAAATTATACGTCGCTTTTTGTTCATCTTCTAAAGTATGCACAATTTTTTTAACCTCTGTATTGGTAATAGTACTTTGTTGATCTGCTGCAAAACCAGTAGCTACAATAGTTACAGAAATTGCATCTCCTAATTCTTCATCTTCTCCAATACCCATAATTATGTTGGCATCATAACCAGCTTCATCTTGAATGTAGTCATTAATTTCTCCTATTTCATCCAAGGTAACTTCATTAGTTCCAGATACAATTAACAACAATACATTTTTAGCTCCTGTAATTTTGTTGTCATTTAATAAAGGAGAGTCTAAGGCTTTTACAATCGCATTTTTTGCACGGTCATTTCCTTCTTCTTTTGCAGATCCCATAATTGCAGTTCCGCTATTAGAAAGTACTGTTTTTGCATCATGCAAGTCAATATTTTGCTTGTAATGGTGTGTAATTACTTCTGCAATCCCTTTTGATGCTGTAGACAACACCTCATCTGCCTTAGAAAAACCAGCTTTAAAACCAAGATTTCCGTAAACTTCACGTAATTTATTATTATTAATCACAATTAAAGAATCTACATTTTGGCGCAGTTGATCGATTCCTAATTGAGCTTGTTTTGAGCGCATTCTACCTTCAAACTGAAAAGGCATTGTAACAATACCTACAGTTAAAATGTCCATATCTTTTGCAATTTTTGCAATAATTGGTGCTGCTCCTGTTCCAGTTCCTCCACCCATACCAGCTGTAATAAATACCATTTTGGTTTGGGTATTTAACATTTGCTGGATTTCTTGCATACTTTCTTTAGCTGCTTGTGCTCCAATTTCTGGGTTTGCTCCTGCTCCTAAACCAGAAGTAAGGTTTGCACCTAACTGAATTTTATTAGGAATTGGGCTATTTTCTAAAGCCTGTGCATCTGTATTGCAAATAACAAAATCTACACCTTTAATATGTTGTGTAAACATGTGATTTACTGCGTTGCTACCTCCACCACCAACTCCAATTACTTTTATAGTATTGGATTGTGTTTTTGGCATATCAAATGAAATGTTATCAAATTCTGCGCTCATAATAACGTTCTATTTTTTTTATTGATTGTTTTTATTATCTAATTTTTTACTTTCCCTTTTATTTTTTTGCAAGTTTTGGGAACATTTTACAACTTCAGTCTCCCAACTTCCTACTACTCAATAATTTTACTCTGCATTATCTAAAAAATCTTTTAACCCTTCTGTAAATTTTTCAAAAAACGACTTCTTTTTTGGTTTTTGTTTAACTTCTACTTTAGGAGTTTCGTCTATAACTTCTTCTTGATTTTCATCAACAATAACTTCTTCCTCTATTTCTTCTACAATTTTCTCTACAGGATTTGCTCTTTCTAAGCCTTCCATTAACAAACCAACTGCTGTTGCATAAGATGGACTTGATAATGTCTCATCAGAATCTCCTGCTAAATGCTCATTTGGAAAACCGATTCTTGCATCCATACCAGTAATATATTCTACTAATTGGCGTAAATGTTTTAATTGAGATCCTCCACCTGTTAACACTATTCCTGCAATTAATTTTCCTTTAGCAGTTTCGTGTCCGTAATTTTTTATTTCTAAGTACACATGTTCAATAATTTCTTGAACTCTTGCATGTATAATTTTTGATAAATTTTTTAGCGTAATTTCTTTGGGCTCTCTTCCTCTTAAACCAGGAATAGAAACGATTTCTGTTTCTTTGTTTTCTCCTGGCCATGCAGAACCAAACTTGATTTTTAGCAATTCTGCTTGTTTTTCGATGATTGAACAGCCTTCTTTTATATCATCCGTAATTACGTTTCCTCCAAAAGGAATTACAGCTGTATGTCTTATAATTCCGTCTTTAAAAATAGCTAAATCTGTTGTACCACCACCAATATCAATCAATGCAACACCAGCTTCTTTTTCTTCTTGGCTTAATACTGCAGATGCAGATGCAAGAGGTTCTAAGGTAATTTCATTTAACCCTAAACCTGCACTTTTTACACATCTCCCAATATTTCTGATGGATGAAACTTGCCCAACAACTACATGAAAATTTGCTTCTAAACGACCTCCATACATGCCAATTGGTTCTTTGATGTCAGCTTGAGAATCTACTTTAAATTCTTGTGGTAAAACATGTATAATTTCTTCTCCAGGCAACATAACCAACTTGTGTACTTGGTTTACCAAATCATCTATATCTGCATCTTCTATAACTTCATCTGCATTATTTCTGGTAATGTAATCTGAGTGATGTAAACTACGAATATGCTGACCAGCAATACCAACCACAACTTCTTCTATTTTAATACCAGAAATACTTTCTGCTTCATCTACTGCTTGTTGAATAGATTGGATGGTTTGTGTAATATTACTTACAACACCACGTTTTACGCCTAAACTTTTTGCTTTTCCAATACCAACAACCTCAATTTTATCGTATTCGTTTTTACGACCAATCATTGCCACAATTTTGGTAGTACCAATATCTAAACCAACAGCTATTTTATTGTTTTCCATTATGATTTATTTTGTGCACACAACTTGGTTGTGATATTTTACATTTATCTTTTTATAATTCTGTATCGTTTTATCTAAAAATGTTTTGTTGTAAAACGCTTTTAACTTCTTAAATTTTATATCCATTTCAGATAATTTTCCGAAATCTATTTTATAATTTCCGCTTCTTACGGAAAATTGATACTCATCATTGTCGAATTTCTGAATTCCAACGACTTCTTTTTTCAAAAAATCGTCCGCTAAAATAAAGGAAACTAAAGGCAAAATTTCTTTAATATCTTTATCATTATCAATACCAGAAACTAACAACACTCTTGCTGAATACACATCAGACAAAGGAACCTTTACACCTTGTTTATCAACATAATAAGAAGAATTATTACTCATAATTCTTGCAACAGATGTACGTTGTTTTATGGTTGTTTTTAGAGTACCAGCTATGGTTAAAAAAACGGATGCATTTTCTACATACGGATTTTTAGCCACCTTTTTTTCTAAACTGTATAAATCTATTACAGTTTTTGCTTGGTTTTTAACTGTTGTACCATTTTGTATTAACAATTTATCAACCATTTCATGTGTTAAAAAATTATTGTCTCCAACTTCAAATTCTACTATTATTTCTTTTACTTTTTTGTTTGAATTTCTTTTTAAAGAAAAACTATACAAAAACCCTAAACTTCCTAACAACAATAGAAAAAACAGGTATTTTAAAACTTTTTTAAACCTCATGTTTTGTTGTTTTTAAAAGTTCTTTTGTTACTTGATTAATTAGCACTCCTATATCTCCTGCACCCAACATTGCAACCACTTTAGCTGAAGAATTTTTAATATCTTTTAAAATATTATTTTTTTGTGTCAGTTTTTTATGCTTATTATCAATTTTACTCAATAACCATTCAGAATCCACTCCAGAAATGGGTTCTTCTCTGGCTGGATAAATATCTAACAATATAACTTCATCAAATTTTGATAGTGCTGTTGCAAAATCATCAACAAAATCTTTGGTTCTAGAAAATAAATGAGGCTGAAAAATGACCAACACTTTTTCATTAGGATACATTTCTCTTACCGAATTTTCTACTGCGTTGATTTCTGTGGGATGATGTGCATAATCATCTATCAACACAAAATTATCTTTTTTAATTTTATATGAAAACCTACGTTTTACACCTTTAAAAGTGCCTAATTTCTGTTTGATATTTTCTAACGAAACTCCATAAACATCAGCCATTGCCAAGGCTGCTAAAGCATTCATTACGTTATGTTGTCCTGGTAAATGAAATTCTATATTTTTAACCTCTGAAGAAGGTGTTTTTACATCAAAAATATATTTTCCGCTTTCAATTTTTAAATTAAAGGCTTTATAATCTGCTGTTTCATTTATTGCATACGTTAATCCTTTTAAAGGCAATCCTTTAGCAACAATTAACGTATCTGAAACTTTATTAGAAAACTCTATAAAAGATTCTTGCAACGCTTCTGGCGCTCCGTAAATATCTAAATGATCTACATCCATAGAAGTTACACAAGCAATGTTTGGGCTCAATTTTAAGAATGATCTATCAAATTCATCTGCTTCTACCACAGAAATTTTATCATTACCTAAAATTAGGTTTGAATTGTAGTTTTCTGCAATTCCACCTAAAAAAGAAGTGGCATTTATGTGCGTCATAATATGTCCTAAAATAGACGAAGTTGTGGTTTTACCATGCGTTCCTGCAACTGCAAGACAGAAGGTGTTTTCTGTTATTTTTCCTAAAATTTCTGAACGTTTTAAAACTGTAAAATTATGATCTGAAAAGTAATTTAATTCTGAATGATTTTTAGGAATTGCTGGTGTATACACAACCAGTGTTTGTTTTTTATCTAAAAATGAAATCGGAATATTTTTTACTACATCTTCAAAATGAATTTCTACACCCAATTCTTCTAAATCCGAAGTAATTTGAGAAGGCGTTTTATCATAACCAGCTACATTTTTTCCATTAGATGCAAAATAGCGAGCAATTGCGCTCATTCCTATGCCTCCAATTCCGACAAAATAGACGTTATGTATATTTTTTAAATTCACTTTTTTATTAATTTCTCAACTTCGTTAACAATATCTGTAGTTGCTCCTGGCAATGCTAGTTCTTTTATATTTTCTGATAAATGCTCTTGTTTTCCTTTGTCTTTCAAAAGGGTTTCAAAAACTATTGGAAAGGTTTCTAACTCACTTTCTTTTAACAAAATAGCTGCATGTTTATCTGCAACAGATTTTGCGTTTTTAGTTTGATGATCTTCAGCTACATTTGGTGATGGAATAAAAATTACGGGTTTGCCAACAATACACAATTCTGAAACCGAACTTGCACCTGCTCTCGAAATAATAATATCTGAAGCTGCATAGGCTAAATCCATTCTATTTAAAAACTGATGTACCTGAATGTGTTCTAAATCGTCGTATTTTTTATATTCATCAATATAAAATTTACCACATTGCCAAATAACCTGTACTTCTTGATTTTTAAAGAACTCTAAGTTGTTTTCTATTAATTGATTTATTTTTCTTGCTCCTAAACTTCCTCCTAAAACTAAAATGGTTTTCTTAGTCTTATCAATTTTAAAAAAATCCTTTCCTTCTTGTGTTTTTGAATGAATAGATAACAAATCTTGACGAACTGGATTTCCCGTTTTTACTATTTTATCCGCAGGAAAAAAACGCTCTAAATTATCATAAGCCACACAAATTTTATGCGCCTTTTTACTTAATAACTTATTAGTAATTCCTGGATATGAGTTTTGTTCTTGAATTAATGTTGGAATTCCTTTTCTATTAGCCATTATTAATGTTGGCCCACTTGCAAAGCCTCCTGTACCAATAGCAACATCTGGTTTAAACTTTCTAATAATTTTAGCTGCTTTAGATAAACTACTCATCATTTTAAACGGAAAAGACAAGTTATCAAGAGTCAATTTTCTTTGAATTCCAGAAATCCATAATCCTTTTATTTCATAACCTGCTTGTGGCACTTTTCCCATTTCCATTTTATCTTTTGCACCCACAAACAAAAAGTTTGCATCAGGATAACGCAACTTTAATTCGTTTGCAATTGCAATTGCAGGATAGATATGACCTCCTGTTCCTCCTCCAGAAATTAAAATATTAATCGATTGTTTCATGGAGTATATCTAAAGGGTTATCATCTAAAATATCTTCTTCTGTTTCTTCTTTTGATGCGCTTACACTTAAAATCATTCCAAGAGCAAAACACGTCATCCAAATAGAAGTACCACCACTACTAATAAGTGGCAAGGTTTGACCTGTTACTGGAAATAAATTTGTGGCAACTGCCATATTTATTGTTGCTTGAAAAATAATGGGAAGACCAACACCAATTACCAATAGTGTTCCGAAAATTGTGGTAGTTTTACGAATTACAACAAAAATTCTAAATAACAATAAAAAGTAAATAGACACTATTACAAAACCACCAACTAAACCATATTCTTCTACAATAATTGCAAAAATAAAATCGGACGTAGATTGTGGTAAAAAATTTTTCTGTACACTTTTTCCTGGACCAACACCTAAAGTTCCTCCTGTTGCTATCGCAATTTTTGCTTTTTCCACTTGATATGCTTCTTTTCCATTTTCATCAGAAAAACTCTCTATTCTGCTTTGCCAAGTTTGCACCCTATTTGGCATTGCATCTGGAAATGCTTTAGCTATTAAAATAAAAATAGATAAGGCTACAATTCCTGCTCCTAAAATAAAACCAATGTATTTTATTGGGTATCCACCTATAAATGTCACCATTAAAATCATGACAAAAATGATAGCAGTTGTAGAAAAATTTGCTGGTAAAATTAGTATTAAAATAGCTGCAACTGGCAACCAAAGTTGCCATAAACTTTCTTTGAAATTGATTATTTTTTCTTTATTTCTAGCTAAATACCTAGCAACATACACCATTAAAACCAAACCTGCTAAGGTTGATGTTTGAAAACCAACTCCTCCAATTCGTATCCATCTACTTGCGTTGGCTCCTCCAATTGTATTGCCTTGTGCCAAGGTAAAAATTAATAAAACAATTACTACAGGTAGCATTAAAACAGATCCTCCAGAAAAATACCTATAAGGTACTTTATGAACTCCGTAAATAATTGCAAATCCCATAATTAACAAAACAATGTGCTTTACCAAATGCCCCAAAGTAGAACCATTACCAACTACATACACCAAATTTGTACTTGCACTATATACAGGCATAAATGAGAATATTGCCAAAACAGCAACAATTGCCCAAATGGTTTTATCTCCTTTTATATGTTGAAAAATGGTTTTCATAATACTCTCTTAATCTCTCCAAAGGAGAGAAACACTCTTGTATTTATCTATGTTTTTATATTTTCGCCTCTTTTTATTTTACCACAAACAAGCTAACTTCTTCCCTTTGGGAAAGTTGGGATGGGATTTTTACAAACTCCTTACCGCTTTTTTAAATTGACGACCTCTGTCTTCGTAATTTTCAAACAAATCGAAACTTGCACAAGCTGGTGATAATAAAACTGCATCTCCTCTTTCTGCTAACTTATGAGAAACCTTTACTGCTTCTTCTGCACCTGCTGTTTCCACAATAATATCTACTACATTGCCAAACGTATTTTTTATTTTTTCATTATCAACACCTAAACAAACAATTGCTTTTACTTTTTCTCTTACTAATGGCAACAAATCATTATAATCATTTCCTTTATCTACACCACCAACAATCCAAATTGTAGTTTTATCCATACATTCTAAAGCATAAAAAGTTGCATTTACATTGGTTGCTTTAGAATCGTTAATGTATTCTACATCTTTAATTTTAGCTACATTTTCTAATCGATGCTCTGCACCTTCAAAATTTGCTAAACTTTCTTTGATAGATTCTTTTCTAACTTTTAATAATTGTGCAGCCATTGTTGCTGCCATCGCATTTTTTGTATTGTGTTTTCCTCTAACTGATAAAGTTGATAATGGCATAATAAGTTTGTCTTTGTTTATGTTGATTATAATGTTATTGTCTTTTAAAAAAGCTCCGAATTCTAATTCTTGCTCAATTGAAAACGGCACTAATTTTGCTTCTGTTTTATTTGTTTTTAACCAATTATTAATTGCTTCATCATCTGCATCATAAATTAAATAATCGGTTGATTTTTGATTCTTTGTTATTCTAAATTTTGATTCTATATATTTATTAAAATCATACTCATATCTATCTAAATGATCTGGTGTAATATTGGTTAATATTGCTATATGACTATTGAATTTATTTATTCCATCTAATTGAAAACTACTCAATTCTAACACATAATTTTTATAGCTTTTTTCTGCAACTTGCTGTGCAAAGCTGTCTCCAATATTTCCTGCAACCCCAACACTTACACCTGCATTTTTTAAAATATGATGCACCAATAATGTTGTGGTTGTTTTTCCATTAGAACCTGTTATTCCAATAATGTTGGCATCTGTAAATTGTGTTGCAAATTCAATTTCTGAAATCACAGGAATTGATTTGTTTATCAATCTTTTTATCAGCTCAACTTTATCTGGAATTCCAGGACTTTTCATTACTACATCTGCATTAAAAATCTCACTCTCTGTATGATTTTTTTCTTCAAAATTGATCTTGTTATGTAAAAGAACTTCTTTATATTTTTTTGATATTTCTCCTTTGTCTGAAACAAAAACTTCAAATCCTTTTTGTTTTCCTAGAAGTGCTGTACCAACTCCACTTTCTCCTCCTCCAAGAACTACCAACCTTTTCATTTATCTTAATTTTAAAGTAACAATGGCGAATACCGCTAATAGAATTCCAACTATCCAAAAACGGACTACAATTTTACTTTCGTGATAACTTAATTTTTGATAATGATGATGTAAAGGCGACATTCTAAAAATTCTTCTTCCTTCTCCAAACTTTTTCCTAGTGTATTTGAACCAAGAAACTTGCAAAATCACTGATAGGTTTTCAATTACAAAAATTCCTGCTAAAATGGGCAACAACAACTCTTTACGAATTGCAATAGCTATTACTGCAATGATGCCTCCAATAGTTAAACTACCAGTATCTCCCATAAAAACCTGAGCTGGATATGTGTTGTACCAGAGAAAACCAATTAAAGCTCCTGCAAATGCTAGTATAAAAACAGTCATTTCTCCTGAGTTTGGGATGTACATTACATCTAAATAATCTGCAAAAATGATGTTTCCAGAAACCCATGCAAAAACTGCCAAAGTAATGACCATAATTGCAGAGGAACCTGCTGCTAAACCATCTATTCCGTCTGTTAAATTTGCGCCATTAGAAATACCTGTTACAATAAAAACAGTAATAAAAATAAAGATGATCCATCCGTATTTTTCATATCCATCACCTAAAAAACTTAGTGCTTTTGAGTAGTCTAATTCGTTGTCTTTTAAAAACGGAACTGTTGTTTTTGTAGATTTATGTGCTTCACCAAAAACCTTTTTACGTCCATTTTCTTGCAGTACTTGCTGCTCTATTGGAAGTTGTTCTTTTATGGTTACATCATCATTAAAATAAAGCATAGAACCAACAATAATACCTAAACCAACTTGGCCTAAAACCTTAAATTTCCCTTTTAAACCTCCTTTGTCTTTCTTAAATATTTTAATGTAATCGTCTACAAAACCTATAGCACCCATCCAAATTGTAGTAATGAGCAAAATAATGATGTAAATATTATCAACCTTTGCTAATAAAAGTACTGGAATTAGCGTAGCCAAAATAATAATAATTCCACCCATAGTTGGTGTCCCAGCCTTTTGCACTTGCCCTTCTAAGCCTAAATCTCTAATAGATTCTCCTACTTGTTGTTTGCTTAAAAAATTGATAATTCTTTTTCCAAAAATTGCAGAAATTAATAGCGATAAAATAAATGCTGCTGCTGCTCTAAACGTGATAAACTGAAACACACTTGCACCAGGAAAACTAAATTGACTTTCTAAATATTCGAATAAATAATACAGCATTTTAGTTGGTTTTTAGTTGATTGAAACATTTTTTAACTTCCTCTAAATCATCAAAATGTGTTCTTACGCCATTTATTTCTTGATAATTTTCATGTCCTTTTCCTGCAATTAAAATAATATCTCCATTTTCTGAAAATTTACAAGCAGCTTTAATAGCTTGTTTTCTATCTAAAATTGAGACTGTTTTTTTATAATTTTCTGCAGCTACTCCAACCTCCATTTCATCTATAATATTTTGTGCATTTTCCGTTCTTGGGTTGTCTGAAGTAAATATGGCTTGATTACTTAATTGCGAAGCAATATGTGCCATTTTTGGTCTTTTGGTTTTATCTCTATCTCCTCCACAACCTACAACTGTAATTAGTTTTTCGTTACCAGTTCTAATATCATTAATGGTTTCTAAAACATTTTTTAAAGCATCTGGGGTATGTGCATAATCTACAATTGCAGTAACATTGTCATTAGAAACTACATATTCAAAACGCCCACTTACATTTTCTAACTGGCTTACTAGTGTTAAAATCTCTAATTTTTCTAGGCCTAACAATTCTGCTGTAGCATAAATTGCTAATAAGTTATATGCATTAAAACCGCCAATTAATTTTGTCCAAACTTCTGTATCGTTAATTTTTAATAAACTGCCTGATAACTGTTTTTCTAAAATTTTTGCTTTATAATCTGCAATCGTTTTTAAGGCATAGGTATATTTTTTAGCTTTGGAGTTTTGCAACATAAAAGCACCATTTTTATCATCTATATTTGTGAGCGCAAATGCAGTTTTTGGCAAACCATCAAAAAATGCTTTTTTTACATTTCTATACTCTGCAAATGTTTCATGATAATCTAAGTGATCGTGAGAAAGATTCGTAAAAATTCCACCTGCAAAAATTAAACCCTCAGTTCTTTTTTGATGAATTCCATGAGAACTCACCTCCATAAAACAATAATCTACTCCAGCTTCTATCATTTTATCTAAATAACTATTAATAGTCACAGAATCTGGAGTTGTATGAGTTGCTTTAAATTCAGTTTCATCAACCAAAACCTTTACAGTTGATAACAACCCTACCTTATAACCTGCTTTTTTAAACAGTTGATACAAAAGTGAAGCAATAGTAGTTTTTCCATTGGTTCCAGTAACTCCAACTAAAGGTATTTTTTTTGAGGGATTGTCATAAAAATTTGAAGCCATAATTGCCAAAGCAGTATTTGCATCTTCAACTTGCACATAAGTAACACCTTCTTTTTTATTTGAAGGAAAATCTTCGCAAATAATTGCAGTTGCTCCTAAAGAAATTGCTTTTTCGATATACAAATGACCATCTACTGTTACACCTTTTTGTGCCACAAAAACATCCGCTTTTTTAATTTTTCTAGAATCAAAAACAACAGCATTCACATTAATATTTGTACCACCAAACACTTGTTGAATTGCAACTTGATATAATATGTCTTTTAAGTTTTTCAGTTTATGATAATTTTAAAATGATGGTTTTTCCTTTCACTAATTTTTCTCCTTTTTTAAGTGATTGAGAAATTACTTTACCCACTCCTGTAATTTTTACTTTTAAGCCAATATTTTCTAATAAAGACAATGCATCCATACCAGACATGCCACTTACATCTGGAATCTCTTTGTAATTTTTATTTAGTTTTTTATGAAACTTTTTATATTGATTTTCTATAGAAGCAAATTCAATTTTATCATCTACGTATTGATTATCAATAGGAGTTGTAGTGTAAATTTTTTGAGCAATTTCTTTAAAAACTGGAGCAGCAACAGTAGCTCCATAATATCCTTTTTCTTTTTTTGGATCGTGAATTACAACCACACAACTGTACTTAGGTTTATCTGCAGGAAAAAAACCTGCAAAAGATGCTACATAATGCTTATTTGAATACGCCCCATTCACAACTTTTTTGGCAGTTCCTGTTTTTCCTGCCATAGAAAAATTAGGAGAATAGATATTGTCTGCAGTTCCTTTAATTACTACATTTTCCATTACTTTTCGAATCTTTTTTAAAGTTTCATCTGAAGCAATTTTTGGATTTACAACCTCAGTTTTAAATTTTTTTTCAGTTTTATCTTGCCTTCTTAACTCCTTAATAAACCTTGGTTTTACCATTACTCCATTATTAGCAACAGCGTTGTAAAACATTAGCGTTTGCATTGCTGTTACAGAAACACCATAACCCCAAGACATCCACTCTAATGAAATTTTATTCCATCTTTTTTTATCTTTTGGATTAGGAACATAAGGTTGTCCTTCTCCTTTAATTTGAAAACCTATTGGTTTTGTAAAACCATATTCTTCTAATTTAGAAACAAATTTTTCTGGCTTATCATCATAATACTTTCTAATTAACTTTACAATTCCGACATTAGAAGAGACTTCAAAAACTCTTGCAGCAGAAATTTCTCCATAACCTCCTCTTCTAGAATCTTCTACTTTTTTATTATGAATGTAAATTTTACCTTTTTCAGTATCTACAACTGTAGATGTATCAATTTTCTTATCATCTAAAGCAATCATTAAACTTGCCAATTTAAATGTAGAACCTGGCTCATGACTTTCCCAAACTGCGTAATTTCTTTTTTCATAGTAGGTACCTTTTGATGTTCTTCCTAAATTAGAAATTGCTTTAATCTCTCCTGTTGCAGTTTCCATAACCACTGCACAACCATGGTCCGCCTCAAAATATTCTAAACTATTAAGCAAAGCATGGTGTGTAATATCTTGAATATTTACATCTATAGTTGTAATAATATCATGACCATCTATAGGCTCTTTTTCATTAACATCGTTAATTGGCTTCCACTGGTTTTTAGCAATCTTTTGTTTCCAACGCAAACCATTTTTACCCTGCATATAATCTGCAAAAGCTCCTTCTATTCCTGCACCTCCTCTATAATCATCATAACCAATTGTTCTTTCTGCAATTTTACCTATTGGATGTGCACGAACTGTTTTATGCTCTGCAATAAAACCACCTTTGTAAACGCCTTTATTAAAAATTGGAAATTGTTTCATCTTTAAATAATCTGTATAACCAATATTTCTTGCGATTAACAAATACCTGTTTTTTTTGTTTTTTGCGTTTCTTAATTTATTTTGATAAAAAGCTGGAGATTTTCCCAACATTTTTGAAAGTTCTTTAGACAATGCTGCAATATTTTTTTCAAAAACACCACTTTTTACAGCTGCAACTACATCCATTCTTATTGTAAATTTTGACATAGAGGTTGCTAACAAATTACCATCTGCTGCATATACATTTCCTTTGTTAGCATAAATAGTATCTTGCTTAATTGTTAATTCTGTAGAAAGCTTTCTGTATTTATCTCCTTCTGAATATTGAATTGAAAAAACTCGAATTACAACAGCCAACAAAAATAGCGTCATAAAAGCAGCCACTATGTAGAATTTTTTTAGAATGCTTTTTTTATGAGTTGCCAATTGTATTAATCTTTAATAGTTACTTTTATTTTTTTTGGAGGAGTTTTTGAAGGTTCTAAACCTCTTGCCTTTGCTTTTTCTTTTATGTTAGATTCCATTTTCATTCGCATTAAAATGGTTCCAGTATCTACATACTCTGCTCTTAACTCTCTTTTCTTTTTATTTAATTCTGATATTTGAATTACCTTTTTATCTGCTCTATGTGCACTAGAAATCATAAACAACAACAAAATCACAACAAAAATGATAATTCGCCAATTTTTAAAAGCAGACTCATCTGTAAGAAAACTTCCACGAAGAAAGCTATAAACTCCTTTTTTTACTTTAGACATCTTGCTTTAACCTTTTAAATTATTTTCGAAGTGTTGCAATTCTTAATTTTGCACTTCTAGCTCTATTGTTTGTTTTAATTTCTTGCGAGGTAGGAATTATTAACTTTCCTACTTTTTGCAACGGTTCATTACTATTTCCAAAAACATCTTTCTCTGGCTCTCCACTAAACAAACCTGTTCTTATAAATCTTTTTACCAATCTGTCTTCTAAAGAATGATAAGAAATAACACTTAACCTTCCTTTTTCATTTAATAAATTAGGAATCTGCTGTAAAAACTCCTTCAACACCTCTAGTTCTTCATTCACCTCGATTCTTATTGCTTGAAAAATTTGCGCTATAATTTTGTGCTCTTTTGCTTTTGGCAAATACCTCTGCAATACTTTTCTTAACTGCAAACTTGTTTCAATCTTAGCTTCTCCTCTTTTCTCTACAATTGTTTTTGCTATGTTTCTTGAGTTTCTCAACTCTCCATATAAAAACAATATTTCTGCTAATTTTTCTTCAGAATAATTATTAACAATCTCCTTTGCTGATGTTTTCGACTTCTGATTCATCCTCATATCTAAATCTCCATCAAAACGAGTTGAAAACCCTCTTTCTGCCTCATCAAATTGATGAGAAGAAACTCCCAAATCAGCTAAAACACCATCTACCTTTCTTATTCCATGAAATCTTAAAAATCTTGAGATATATCTAAAATTCTCTGGAATTAAAACAAAACGCTCATCATCAATCACATTTTCTAAAGCATCAGGATCTTGATCAAAGGCAAACAATTTTCCATTTTTTCCAAGCCTACTCAAAATTTCTTTAGAATGACCACCTCCACCAAACGTAACATCTACATAAACACCATCTTTTTCTATAGAAAGCGCATCAACACTTTCTTTTAATAAAACTGGATTATGATAGCTCATCAAAATCTGTATTACCCATTACTTCTTCTGCTAAATCAGCAAAATCATCTGCTGCATCATCTATCGCTTTTTCGTACTTATCTTTATCCCAAATCTCAATAATATTTAGAGAAGATGACATGACTACCTGCTTTTTAATACCTGCAAAATCATACAAATCTTTTGGAATTAAAATTCTACCAGCAGCATCTAACTCTACCATTTTAACACCTGCTGTAAACCTCCTAATAAAATCGTTGTTCTTTTTTTTAAACCTATTTAACTTATTTATTTTCTCCATCATCAAATTCCACTCTTTCATTGGATACAACTCTAAACAAGGCTGAAAAACAGCTCTTTTCACAACAAAACCTTCTTGCAACACAGTAGACAATTGCTTTTTAAAAGCTGACGAAAACATCAACCTTCCTTTAGCATCAGCCTTACACTCGTATGTACCAATTAGATTTATCACCCTTTAAAAACAGTTTATGATATCAAAAATATATAAAATTTACCACTTTTTACCACTTTTTACTACTTTGTTAATAAATAACGCATTTGTTAACAATTCATTGCCTGTTAATTACTTTAAAAAATTAAAAAATGGGTTTTTCGAAAACGATATCTATTTGATAAAAAAGGATTACATTTGCTTTCAAGCGAATTGAAAAAAATCAATGACTGACAAGTTAAAAACGGAAGGAAAATTTACATACGCAGAAGCTGGAGAAGGACCTGCTATCATTGTTTTACATGGGTTGATGGGTGCCTTAAGTAATTTTGGACCTACTTTTGATCATTTTTCTAAAAATGATTATAAAGTACTAATTCCAGAATTGCCTTTATATACTTTACCATTAATTAGCACCAATGTTAAGAATTTAGCTAAATTCTTAAAAGACTTTATGAAATTTAAAGGAATTGAGAGTGCTATTCTTGTGGGAAATTCTTTAGGAGGACATATTGCATTGTATTTTACAAAACATTATCCTGAAAAGGTAAATGCATTGGTACTTACAGGTAGTTCTGGTTTGTACGAAAAAGCAATGGGAGATAGTTTTCCTAAAAGAGGAAATTACGAGTATATAGAGCAAAAAGCAAGAGATGTGTTTTATGACCCAGCTATTGCTACAAAAGAGTTAGTAGACGATGTTTACGACACTGTAAATAATAGAATAAAAGCAATAAAAACACTATCTATAGCAAAGAGTGCAATTAGACACAACATGGCTAATGATTTACCAAAAATGGAACAACCAACTTGTTTAATTTGGGGTAAACAGGATAATGTTACACCACCAGAAGCTGCTGAAGATTTTCACAAATTATTACCAAATTCTGACTTATTTTGGATAGATAAATGTGGTCATGCTGCAATGATGGAAAGACCTGAGGAGTTTAATAAAATTCTTCAAGATTGGTTTACTTCTAGAAATATTTAAATTCGATGAAAATTAAATCTGCAGAATTTGTTATGAGCAACAGTAATGTTACTAAAGCTCCTAAAGACAGAATCCCAGAATACGCTTTTATTGGTAGATCTAATGTTGGTAAATCTTCATTAATAAATATGTTGATGGAGCGTAAAGATTTAGCAAAAATCTCTGGAAAACCAGGAAAAACACAACTCATCAACCACTTTAAGATTAATGACGAATGGTTTTTAGTAGACCTACCAGGTTATGGGTATGCTCAAGTTTCTAAAAAGAAAAGAGTTATTTTTCAGTATTTTATAGAAAATTACTTTAAAGAAAGAGAACAATTGGTTTGCACATTTGTTTTGATAGACTCAAGGCACGATCCTCAGAAAATAGATTTAGATTTTATGCAGTTTTTAGGCGAACAACAACTTCCGTTTTGTATAGTTTTCACCAAGGCAGACAAGCTAAGTAGCTCAAAACTCAACAAGCAGATTACTTCTTACAAAAAGAAATTATTACAGTATTGGGAGTCGCTACCAACTTCTTTTATCACCTCATCTTCTTCAGGTTTTGGTAGAGATGAGTTTTTAAATTTTATTGATGGTGTTAATGAAGATGTAAAAGATAATTTTAAATAAATTCTCGATTTTGCTCAAAGTGAAAAATGCAATCAACTAAAGAAAATTTACAGGTTTTATTTGAAGACAATCACATTATAATTGTGAATAAAAGAGCTGGAGATATTACACAAGGTGATAAAACAGGAGACAAACCTTTAAGTGAAGTTGTAAAAGAATATATAAAAGACAAGTACAACAAACCTGGCAATGTTTTTATTGGAACAGTACATAGGTTAGACAGACCCACTTCTGGAATTATCATTTTTGCAAGGACCTCTAAAGCTTTAGAACGTTTAAATAAAATGTTACGAGAAAAAACTATTCATAAAACCTATTGGGCTGTTGTAAAAAATTATCCGAAGAAAGAAAAAGACACCTTAACTAATTTCTTAAAAAAAGACGCTAAAAAAAACAAATCTTTTGTTTACAAGAAAGAAATAGAAGGCTCTAAGAAAGCGATATTACATTATAAAGTACTACAAAAATTAGACAATTACGCTTTGTTAGAAATCGACTTAGAAACTGGAAGACACCATCAAATTAGAACACAGTTATCTTTTATTGGAAGTCCAATAAAAGGAGACTTAAAATACGGCTTTAACAGGAGTAATAAAGACGGAAGTATTCATTTACATGCTAGGAAAATTAATTTTATTCATCCTGTAAGTAAAGAAACTATTAAAATTACTGCTCCAACACCTAATGATGCTATTTGGAGTGCATGTAACTAATTGGTATCTTTAGAAAATAATTATTTCTTAATGAATCTTTTTAAATACTTTGCCATTTTTACTTTGCCTTTTGTGGTATACATCTCTTTTTACAATTATGGCTGGTGGACTTATTTACCAATTTTTTATGTCTTTGGGTTTGTTCCTTTTATCGAGTTTTTTATAAAACCTAACAAGAAAAACTTATCAAAAGAAGAAGAAAAAATTGAAAAGCAAAACAAGAATTACACTTACTTATTGTATGCAACTTTACCTATTCAAATTATTTTTTTAATACTTTTTTTAAATGTAATCCAAGAGCCTAATTTATCTACCTTAGAAATTAGTGGAAGAATTTTAGCAATGGGAATTTTATGTGGAGTAATGGGCATTAATGTTGGCCATGAGTTAGGACATAGAAACAATAGGTTTGATGAACTTATTGGAGAAATATTATTACTATCTTCATTAAACACCCATTTTTTACCCTATCATAATGGAGGGCATCATTTTAATGTAGCTACTCCAGAAGATGCAGCCACAGCAAGAAAAAATGAATGGATTTTCTCTTTTTGGATTCGTTCTCACTTTACAAGCTATGTACAAGCTTGGAAGTTAGAAAACAAACGAATGAAGTCTGAAAACAGATCTTGGTTCCATCATCAAAATAGAATGTTAATCTATACTTTTTGTAATATCTTTTTAATTGCATTGATTTATTTTTTCTTCGGACAATTTGCTACATTATCTTTTATTGCTGCTGCAAGTATTGGTATTGTTTTGTTAGAAACCGTAAACTACATAGAGCACTATGGTTTGCTTAGAAAAAAGAATGAAAACGGAAGATACGAACGTGTAAAAAGAAATCATTCTTGGAATTCAGACCATCAAGTTGGGCAAGCATTGTTATTTAATTTATCACGTCATTCAGATCATCATTATAATGGTGCAAAACATTACCAGCTCTTAAAATCTTTACCAGAAAGCCCTCAAATGCCAACAGGTTATCCAGGAATGATGCTACTTTCGCTCTTACCTCCATTATGGTTTTGGGTGATGAATAAAAGAATAAAAAATCTGTAATTAAACATGTCTCAAGAAAAAAAGGTTTCAGAAGCATAAAGTACAGGCGTTCTGTAAGAATTTATGATGCTCAAAAACCAATTGATACGCATACTGTAAAAAGATGTTTGGAACTTGCTGCATTAGCTCCAAATAGCAGCAATATGCAATTGTGGGAATTTTATCATATTACATCTAAAGATGTTATTGATAAAATTGCGCCTTATTGTTTCAACCAAAATGCAGCAAAAACAGCCCAACAATTAGTCGTTTTTGTAGTTAGAAAAGATTTATGGAAACAAAGAGCCAAAGCCAATTTACAATACATGGATACCGTTTTCGGGAAAAACAATCCTAAAGCAGAACAAAGCAGCAGAGAAAAAGTAGCAAGAAATTATTATGGAAAAATAATTCCGTTTGCGTATGCAGAATTTTTAGGAATTTTAGGTTTTCTAAAACATCTAATGGTTTTAATTGTCGGACTTTTTAAACCTATGTACAGACAGGTTAGAAAAAGTGATATGCGCATTGTTGCTCATAAAACCTGTGGCTTAGCTGCAGAAAATTTTATGATTTCTATGGCTGCAGAAGGTTACGATACTTGCCCAATGGAAGGTTCAGACACTTGGCGTGTAAAAAATTTATTGGGATTGTCTTTTTCTTCAGAAATTAACATGATTGTCTCTTGCGGAATTAGAACCGAAAAAGGAGTTTATGGCGAGCGTTTTAGAATTCCTTTTGAGGAAGTTTATAAAGAGGTTTAATTATGTTGGATTTCTTTGGTTTTGAAATATTATATCTAATTTGTAACTTTATTAGTGGCACAATTAGATGGATTTATGGATCCATTTATAGAACAATCTTCAAAAAGCCAAAATTTAAATATAAAGAGTATGTTTTTGGAATAGAAAACTCAAAAAATCATTTTGATATTCATGGCCATCATTTCAATAATATGATGATCACATTTATTTTTATTGGAACAATTATAGGATTACTTAATTACCTTTAATCTATTTTTCAGGCTTCAAAACCAAAACATTTTTACTTTTCTCAATTTCTGTTTGATTCAAATACATTTTTACAAACTCGCCATTTAAATATTTTTGGGTTTGGTCTTTGTAATACTCACTAAATACATTTCCAGATTGACCTGTTGGTAAAATTGACACGCTATTTTCTACATCAGAAAAATCGATAATTCTTCTTGTTGATGGCCCTGCATTAACTTTATAAACACCAGTACTATCTAACTTAAAAATTTGATTATTAATTACTTCATTTCCTCCAATCGTTTCAAAAGGTCCCACATTAAATAGCTTACGTAAAACTCCACCCGCTTTTCCAATTGCATGCTCGTATTCTACAGAAATTACTCTGTTCCAAGTCCAATCTTCTACATTTTCACCCAACTGATTTTGTAAGAAAGAAATTGTATTTTTAAATGATGTATTAATTATTTCTGCTTTGGTTTCCATTTTATCTTTAGTAGAAACATCATCCCACCAAACAGATTTTTCTCTATCTACTTGTACTGGCAACACATGATCTTGCAATTGGGAGTTGATAAACAAATCGAAACTAACTCCTAATTCATCTTTGTAAGTTTCTTTTAAAAATTCATATAAAAAACGATTGTAAATAGTTGCTCCAACAGAAGATTTTAAATAAGTTCCATCCCAATTTTCTAAAACTGAATATGCTTTTCTTTCTGAAGGAGTCAGCATCGATTTATCTACATTCTCTAACAAATTCCTTCCAATTTCTGGGGCTGTTGCAGATTTTACATCGTAAATCATTTTTTGAACGTCTTTTGTTGTAAAATCATTTTTTGGCGACAACAACTCCACAATTCTCTTAGAACGATCTTGTGGTTGGTAATATCCTGGATACAATTTACCTCTTACAGAATCTGGTTGATGATTTGCAGAATACACATAATTTCTTGATGGATTTATTGCTTGAGGATTCTCTTCAAAAGGTAAAAACTCCACAATTTCATCATTTCCAGAAGCACCATCTAAATAAGTTTTGGATGATAATGAATCTCTTAACTGATATAATTTTGCTGATGAAAACCAACCAATATTATCTTTTGCATCACCATACATTACATTTAACCCTGGAGCGTGAATTTTAGCAACGTAACTCCTAAAATTCCTTAAAGATTTAGAGTGTGATATTCCATAAGAAACTTCTAACATTTCGTTTGGTAATTGTGTGTAAATCCAGTTCATCGCAATTGGGCGTTCATCAATAATATGCTCTATCAAACCATTCATAATAGGCCCATACTTACTTACTTTAACTTGATAGGTAGTATCTGCTTCCCCTTTAATTTTAATGGTTTTGTTTCTAATTTCATATTTTTTAAAACCTTCTTTTGTTTGATATTCTAAAGGATTGTCAGGATTTTCTTTTTCAATATAAAAGTTTAAATCATCATTCGCTAACATTGTCAAACCATAAGCATATTCACGATTATGCCCTAACAAAGGAAAAGGCATCAATGCAATATTGTATCCGTAAATTTCGTAATCGGGTGTTTTTATATGATTTTGATACCAAACAGAAGGTTGCGCAAAAGCAATGTGTGGATCGTTAGCAAAAATTACCTTTCTGTTTTTAGTTTTCTCAGGAGCTATTACCCAAGAGTTGCTTCCAATAAAAGGAGAAACAGGTAAATCATCCATAATTGCACTTACAGTTTTAGAAAAAACTGCATCAATTTTTTTCGGATTGTATGTTTTATTAATCGTTAAATTTTCGCTGTAAGAACTCATTAATTCTTGCAAATAAGAATCACCTAATTTTTCTTTTATTTCAGTTAATAATGGATCTGTTTTATGAGCAACTGCAAAACTAAAAGACATATACCCAAAAACATTATACATATCTTTTATTGTATATTTTTCTTTATTTACGCCTACCATATAAAATTCTATGGGTGTTTTTCCTTCTTCTATATACTGATTAACACCATCTAAATAAGCTTGACTTAACATATAAGATTTAGAGGTTTTATCTAAACCTTTTATAGTTTTCTCAGCAGCTTCTTCAATACCTAAACCTCCAAAAAATTGATCTACTCTTACCAAGTCTTTACCAAAAATCTCTGCCAATCTTCCAGATGCTATTCTGCGCATTAACTCCATTTGCCACAACCTGTCTTGTGCATGCACATAACCTAAAGCTACATAAGCATCTTTTTGGTTTTTTGCATTAATATGCGGAACTCCAATCTCATCAAAATAGACAGTTACTTTCTCAGAAATATTTTTCAATTCTAATTCTCCATAATATTTAGGAGCAGCATATTTGGTATATAACCAGCCTAGAATAACTACTAATAATACAAGAATTAATAGTATTCTTAAAAAACGCTTTAGAAACTTCATAAAAATTGATTTTTTTCAAAGATAATAGAATTATTATTTACGGATAAATACAATAAAAATCGCTGGAAGTTTGTATTTTTGATGAGTAAAATTTTCTAGATGAAAAAAATCCAAATGGTTGACCTTCAAGGTCAATATCAACGAATAAAAGATGAAGTAAATACTTCTATAGAACAAGTTTTAAATACATCTGCATACATCAATGGTCCTTTAGTTCATGAATTTCAAGCAGATTTAGAAAAATATTTAGACGTAAAACACGTTATTCCTTGTGCAAACGGAACAGATGCTTTGCAAATTGCAATGATGGGTTTAGGTTTAAAGCAAGGTGATGAAGTGATAACTGCAGATTTTACATTTGCTGCAACTGTAGAGGTTATTGCACTTTTAAAATTAACACCTGTTTTGGTTGATGTTGAAAAAGACACCTTTAATATTGATATTGAAGCTTTAAAAAGAGCAATTACACCAAAAACAAAAGCAATTGTTCCTGTTCATTTATTTGGACAAGTAGCCAATATGGATGCTGTTTTAGAAATTGCCAAAGAACATAATTTGTTTGTTATAGAAGACAACGCTCAAGCAATTGGTGCAAATTACACCTTTAAAGACGGATCAAAAAAGAAAGCAGGAACTATTGGAAATGTAGGTACAACTTCTTTTTTCCCTTCAAAAAACTTAGGTTGTTATGGAGATGGAGGAGCCATTTTTACCAATGATGATGAATTGGCACATACTCTAAGAGGAATCGTAAATCACGGAATGTATACACGTTATTATCATGATGTAGTTGGTGTAAATTCTAGATTAGACTCTATACAAGCAGGTGTTTTAAAAGCAAAATTACCAAATTTAGATGCTTATTGTTACGCTCGAAGAAATGCAGCTCGTTTTTATAACAATGCATTTAAAAGCAACCCAAATATAATTACACCAACCACAAAATCAAATGCAACAAATAGTTGTGGAGAAATTTGTGAAGTTTGTGATTGTCACGTTTTTCATCAATATACCTTACAAATTACTAATGGAAAAAGAGACGAACTACACAAACATTTGTTAGACAAAGGAATTCCAAATGCAATTTACTATCCAGTTGCTTTACATGCTCAAAAAGCATATCAAGACTCACGTTACAAAGAAAGCGATTTTCCTGTAACCAATCAATTGATAAAAACTGTTATCTCTTTACCTATGCATACAGAGTTAGACCAAGAACAATTAACATTTATAACAGAAACAATCAATCAATTTATAAAATAGTATGAAAAGAATTCTAGTAACAGGAGGATTAGGTTTTATTGGTTCTCATACAGTAGTAGAATTACAAAATGAAGGTTTTGAAGTTGTTATTATTGATGATTTATCCAATACTAGAATTTCTGTTTTAGAAAAAATAACAGAAATAACAGGTAAAAAACCAGATTATCACAATATCGATTTAAGAGTTAAAAATGATGTTAAAAACTTTTTTGACACTAATAAAGTAGATGGAATAATACATTTTGCCGCTTTTAAAGCAGTTGGAGAAAGTATGGAAAACCCATTAGATTACTATGAAAACAATATTGGTTCTTTAGTATATCTTTTACAAGAAATGAGAGATAGAAATATTGATAATTTTATCTTTTCTTCTTCTTGTACTGTTTATGGGCAAGCAGATGAATTGCCAATTACAGAAAATGCACCTGTAAAAACAGCAGAATCTACGTATGGAAACACCAAACAAATTGGTGAAGAAATAATTAAAGAAACCTGTAAAGCACATAATTTAAATGCAATTGCATTACGTTACTTTAATCCTATTGGAGCGCACGAAAGTGTAAAAATTGGAGAATTACCACTAGGAGTTCCTCAAAATTTAATTCCTTTTGTTACACAAACTGCAGCTGGAATTAGAAAAGAGCTGTCTGTTTTTGGTGATGATTATCCTACTTTAGACGGAACTGCAGTTAGAGATTACATTCACGTAGTAGATTTGGCAAAAGCGCATATTGCTGCTCTAAAAAGATTAACAAATAAAAATAACAAACAAAATTTTGAGTTTTTTAATGTAGGTACAGGAACAGGAAGCTCTGTTTTAGAAGTAATAAAAGCTTTCGAAAAAGCATCTGGAAAACCATTAAATTATAAAATTGTTGGCAGACGTGAAGGAGATATTACAGCTGCGTATGCAGATACTACAATTGCAAATAAAGAATTAAACTGGAAAACAGAAAAAACACTAGATGAAGCTTTAGCTGCTGCTTGGAAATGGCAACAGCAGCAAAATTAATTCGTTAAAAAATGAGGCTGTCTGAATAGTATTAAAATTTGTCATTCGACTGTAATGGAGAAATCTTATTTACTCAAATCAATTACATAGATTTTTCGACAAAGCCTGTCTTGAGTGAAGACGAAAGGCTCAAAATGACAGATAAATTAACTTTTCAGACAGCCTCATTTTTTTATCTTTATTTTACGCTCTTATTCAGCTAAAATAGCTCCACTAGCAGTAACACTTCTATCTATTTTTCGCATTAAACCTTGTAATACTTTACCAGGTCCAACTTCTATAAATTCGGTTCCACCATCTGCAACCATAGCTTGCACACATTGTGTCCATTTTACAGGTGCAGTTAATTGTGCAATTAAGTTTTCTTTAATTTCATCAGGATTAATAACCGCTTTTGCTACAACGTTTTGATATACTGCACAAGTTGGTTCACTAAATTTTGTAGCTTCTATAGCAGCTGCTAACTCTTCTCTTGCTGGTTCCATCATTGGTGAATGAAATGCCCCACCAACTGGTAATAACAATGCTCTTCTTGCTCCTTTTTCAGTTAAAACTTCACATGCTTTTTCAACAGCTTCAATTTCTCCAGAAATTACTAATTGACCTGGACAATTGTAATTTGCTGCAACTACAATCCCATCAATTTCTGCACAAGTTTCTTCTACTACATTATCATCCAAACCTAAAACTGCAGCCATTGTAGAAGGTGCAATTTCACAAGCTTTTTGCATAGCTAAAGCACGTTTAGAAACTAATTTTAAACCATCTTCAAAAGATAAAACTCCGTTAGCAACTAAAGCAGATAATTCTCCTAAAGAGTGTCCAGCAACCATTTCTGGCTGAAAAGAATCACCTAAAACCTTTGCTAAAATTACTGAATGCAAAAAGATTGCTGGTTGAGTAACTTTTGTTTCTTTTAATTGTTCTGCAGTTCCCTCAAACATAATGTCTGTAATTGAGAACCCTAAAATATCGTTTGCTTTTTCAAAGTATTCTTGAGCTAATGGCGATTTTTCGTATAAATCTAATCCCATCCCTGTAAACTGCGCTCCTTGACCAGGAAAAATATATGCTTTCATACACTATAAAATTGTTGTTTGTTGCCGCAAAAATAATCATTTTTTATTGGAAATTATTTTTGTAGCTTTTTAAGTATGAAGTAATAAAACGTTCCTTTTTTAAACATACAATTATTTAAAGAAACATTAATCTATCTTCGTTTTAATGGCTCTTAACATTTCTCTTTTTCCTGGAGGTCCAGGTAAACGCTCTACAGAAAAACCTACTTCTTGCATTGCTCTTCTAACGCTTCCTTTTGCAGAATAAGTTACTAAAATTCCGTTTTCTTTTAGTGCTATATACATTTTCTGAAAGATTTCTACTGTCCATAATTGTGGTTGAACTCGCGCTCCAAAAGCATCAAAATAGATTAAATCGAAAGCATTTTCATCATTAATATCTTCAAAAAATTGTTTTCTTTTTTCAAGCGAAAAATTTTCTGTTATTTGATGTTGTTCTTCCCAAGAAACAGCATGCATTTTTTTAAAAATAGCACTTTCTTTTTCAGCTTCTAAAACTGAAATAAAATTCATCTTTTCAACTTCTTCAGCAGTAACAGGATATGCTTCTACACCAACATAATCAATTTTCTTTTTTGATTCTAAATAAGTAATAAAACAATTTAAACCTGTACCAAAACCAATTTCTAATATTGAAACTTTTTCTGATTCAACTTGTTTCAATCCCATTTTAATAAAAACGTGATAGGTTTCATTAATCGAACCATTTTTAGAATGATATTGCTCATTCCAATCTGGTAAATGAATGGTGGTAGAACCATCTGAAGTTGTTAATATTTCGCGTTTCAAAATGATAAATTTAATTCATTAGATTTCTCAATCGCTTTAAAAGCTCATTTCGAAATGACAATTTACTTTATTTTTTCATTAAAACTCCATCAGCCTCAAAAGCAAACTCTACTTTAGGTTCTGTTATTTTTGCAATTTCAGCTTTAGATTTTCCTGCATCTTCTGCATAGTGTTGTAATTCTTTCACAGGAGTTTCTTTTACAAAAGCTTTTCCGTTTACAATAACTTCACTTCCTTTTGAATCTAAGGGCATAAAAAAACCATAATCTTTAAAACGCACCATTGTTTCTGTTTCTTTATTTAAAGGTAATTTCATCCAACATCCTTTTTTTGAACAAACTTCTTTAATATTTGAAACAAATTTTACATTTATAGTGTCACCCACTTTCATCGCTTTAAACTTAGCCAACAGCTCTTCTGATGTTATGGCTTTATCTGCAGAAATTTTTGCTCCGAAAGAATTGTAATTTGTAGTAATTTCTACTTCTTTTTCTACTTTAATTTCTTTTTTTTCTTGTTTACAAGCTGTAATAACAAAGATTACGATTGCAAAAAATTTAACGATATTCTTCATAAGATGCATTTTTAATAAAATAATAACAAATGTACGTAATTTTAGTGCAAAACCAATAATTAGATATCCTTTCAGATGAATAATTTATGTACATTTGTGGAGAAAAAATAATTGATTTATTTATGAGTTCTACGATAGAAATAAAACGTGTAGAAAAATCGAACATTGAAAATGTAGATTTTAACAACTTACCATTTGGTAGTGTGTATTCTGATCACATGTTAGAATGTGATTTTGTAAATGGTGAGTGGCAAACTCCTGTTATTAGACCTTATGCTCCAATTTCTTTAGATCCGTCTGCGAAAATTTTCCATTATGGACAATCTATTTTTGAAGGAATGAAAGCTTACAAAGATGCAGATGGTAATACCATGTTA
The DNA here is from genome assembly GCF_058147165.1 of Polaribacter sp. 2305UL8-11. Taxonomy (NCBI): domain Bacteria; kingdom Pseudomonadati; phylum Bacteroidota; class Flavobacteriia; order Flavobacteriales; family Flavobacteriaceae; genus Polaribacter; species Polaribacter sp. 2305UL8-11. The sequence goes on from NZ_JBYVJW010000014.1 coordinate 105,554, forward strand.
TTTAGACCTTTAGACAATTGTAAACGTTTAAACAAATCTGCAGAACGTCTGGTAATACCACAGATTCCTGAAAACATTTTTATGGACGGATTAAAAAAATTATTAGAAGTTGATAATGCCTGGATTCCTAAAAATGAAGGAAGTTCTTTATACATAAGACCTTTTATGTTTGCTTCTGGATTAGGTTTTCATGCTTCTCCTGCAGATGCTTATAAGTTTGTTATTTGTACAGCTCCTTCTGGTGCATATTTTGCTGGAAAAGTAAAAGTTTTAATCGAAGAAAAATATGCAAGAGCAGCCAATGGTGGGGTTGGTTTTGCAAAAGCTGGAGGTAATTATGCTGCACAGTTTTATCCTACGCAATTAGCAATAGAAAAAGGGTATAATCAAGTAATTTGGACGGATGATAATTCGCACGAATATATTGAAGAAGCTGGTGCTATGAACATTTTTATCAGAATTGGAGACACGCTAATTACAAGTCCAACTAACGATAGAATTTTAGATGGAATTACGCGTAAAAGTATCATCCAAATTGCACAAGATACACGTATTGATGTAGAAGTAAGAAAGATTACAGTTTCTGAAGTAATTTCTGCTGCTCAAAATGGAAATTTAAAAGAAATGTTTGGTGCAGGAACAGCTGCAGTAATTTCACCAATTTCAGGTTTTGGTTATCAAGGCACAGATTATGATTTACCTGAATTAGAAAAACCTTTTGCGGCTACTTTAAAGAAAGCAATTACAGATATACAAACCAATAAAGCTAAAGACCCTTATGGTTGGAGAGTGATGGTTTAAATAGAACACAACAATAATGTAAAAGCATCAATTTAGTTTGATGCTTTTTTTGTGCTTTAAATTTTGCTATCTTTAAAAAACTAAAATTTAATCTTATGAAAACGTATCTAAAAGAAGATATTAAAGTAGACTGGGAACCAGAAAAATGTACGCATTCTGCAAAATGTGCTTTAGGTTTACCCAAAGTTTTTAAACCTAAAGACAAACCTTGGGTACAAACAGAAAATGCAACCAAACAAGAAATTATCAATCAAGTTGGTAAATGTCCTTCAGGAGCTTTGAGTATTATAAGATAAAAAGTTTATGAAATACTTTTGGAATGTTGTTTTGGTACTAATTTTCTTTTCTTGTAAAGGCAATTCAACCTCAAAAGAAGAGGTCAAAAAAATTAAATTTAACCAATATATTACAGTTTTAGGAACTGCTCAAGATGGAGGATACCCTCATATTGGATGCCAAAAAGAATGTTGTAGAAATGTTTACAAAGGAAAAAATAAACGTAAAAGTGTTGTTTCTTTGGGTTTGATTGATAAAGAAAATAAACAAAAATGGCTGTTTGATGCTACACCAGATATGCATACGCAATTGGCTGAATTAGAGCAAAATCATATTAAAAAGAAAATAATTATTGATGGTGTATTTTTAACACATGCACATATTGGACACTATACAGGCTTAATGTATTTTGGTAGAGAAGCTTTGGGTAAAAAAGATATTCCTGTTTTTGCAATGCCAAAAATGAAGAATTATTTAGAAACAAATGGTCCTTGGAGTCAGTTAGTTACGTTAGAAAACGTACAACTAAAAACATTAGAACACAATGTAACTATTGTTTTAAATAACAAACTAAAAGTAACCCCTTTTTTAGTACCCCATAGAGATGAGTTTTCAGAAACTGTAGGTTATAAAATTGAAGGACTAAAAAAAACGGCTTTGTTTATACCAGATATTGACAAATGGTACAAATGGAAACACTCTATTATAGCAGAAGTTAAAAAAGTAGATTATGCTTTTGTTGATGCTACTTTTTTAAATCAGAAAGAAGTAAAAAGAGCCATGACAGAAGTACCTCATCCGTTTATAGAAGAAACTGTAAACTTATTTCAAAACGAAACTTTAGCAACTAAAAACAAAGTGATTTTTATTCACTTTAACCATACAAATCCTGCTTTGCAGGAGAATAGTAAAGAGCGAAAGAAAATAGAACAGCTAGGTTTTAGGTTTGCTACAGAAGGACAGAATTATGAATTGTAATTGGGTTTGTTTCTACTAGCAGAAAAAGGAAATAGTATAAAAAGAGTAGAATAAAAGAAATTCACAAATAACAACAACTAAATTAAAAAAAATAAAATTTAAGTAGGGTAATAACACTTTATATTGTTACATATATGTAAAACGTAAAAATATAAAATATGAGAAAACAAATATTTTTCTTAGTAGCAATAATGTTACTTTCAAGCTACACAATTGCACAAAATGAAAACTTTAGAACATCTACACTAGATAAGAAAAGTAATTATTTTGAAATTGTAAACAAAAAAAATAAAGAACTGGTATTTTTAAAAGGAAAAACAGATTATAAAAGCAAAAAAGAAATTAAGCAGTTTGAACGATGGAAAGCTTTTTGGAAAGATCGAATTCTACCCGATGGCTCATTTGTTTCGGCAACACATACCTATAACGAATGGAAAAAAGAACAACAGCGCCAAAATAATTTGCAATTAAATACTAAAAGTAATGCTAATTGGACATCTATTGGCCCTTCAACTTTATCTACTGGTTTAGGAAGAATCAATACAGTTGCTTTTAATGGCACAAATACCAATACATTATATATTGCAAGTCCTGGTGGAGGCGTTTGGAAAACTACAGATGGCGGATCCACTTGGGTACCTAAAGGAGATGCACTCGGAACTATGTCTGTTTCAGACATAGTTATTAACCCAACGAATACTAATATACTATACTTGGCAACTGGAGATTGGGATGGTGTTACCAGTAGATCTATAGGTGTTTATAAATCAACAGATGGTGGAGATAACTGGACTATGACTGGTCTAACTTTTACGTTAATTGAAAATAATCTTATCAGTAAATTGCTTATAGATCCAAATAATGTAAATACTGTTTTCGCTACAACAAAAAATTCCATAAAACAAACTACAGATGGAGGAACAACCTGGACAGATGTTTTTACGGAAAATAATGCTTTTTTTAATGATATAGTCTATAAAAAAGGGAGTAACACCATTTTATATGCAACCTCAAAAACTGGAAAATTTTATATATCTACAAATAACGGTACAAGTTGGTCAGTTGCATCTACCCCTGCAACTGGTGGTGGTAGGTTAGATTTAGCTTTGACTGCAGACGATGTTAATTTAATATTAACATTAGATCAAAACGGAAATATAAGAAAATCTACCGATCAAGGATCAACTTGGACAATGGTCTCTTCCGTTCCAATTTATAATTCACAAGACGGATATAACCAAACTTTAGCCATATCGCCTATTAATAAAAATTTAATTTTAGTAGGAGGACTAACTGGTCAAAGGTCAACAGATGGTGGTTCAAATTGGGTGGTATATTTAGATCATGAATGGACAACTGGAGATCCCTTTACTCCTGCACATGTTGACCACCATGATATAAAATTTGTACCAGGTACAAATATTGCTTTTGATGTTAATGACGGAGGTATTATAAAAGGTGATGCTTCTTTAGATACTCAATGGACAAATTTAACCGCTGGTTTAGCTATTACACAATACTATAGTATTGATGGAACACCCCAAAATATAGGAAGATTTTTTGGGGGTGCGCAAGATAACGATATTACTCATTTTGATGGAACAACAATTAAAATAATTGGTGTAGGAGATGGTGTTAATGGCTTAATTGATTATTCTAACCAAAATATTAGTTGGGTTGGTGGCCAAAATGGTATTTTGCTTAGAAGCCTTGATAATTTTACAACAGAAGCATTTATAAATACGCCAGGTGGACCTTTTCTTTGGGAATTAGAAATACATCCAACAATACCTACAACAATTTTTGGAGGATTTGATGATATTTATAAATCTACCAACCGTGGAGATAGTTGGACAAACTTAAGTTCTGGAGTAGGTGATATAGAATTTATTTCCATAGCACCTTCTAATGCTGATGTAATTTATGTTTCAGGAGATAATGGTGTAGCTAAGACAACAAATGGTGGTACATCATGGCAAGATATAAATCTACCTCAAAATGGAACTGTTAAAAGTATAGAAGTACACGCTACCAACACCTCTGAAATTTACATTGCTTATTCAGGATATCTTGCAGGTAAGGTTTATAAATCTACAGATGGTGGCGTAAACTGGACAAATATAACTGGTTCATTGCCAAATGTACCTACACATCAAATACGTTACAGAACAGGAACTACCGATGGAGAGCTATTTTTAGCTACAGATCTTGGTGTGTATTATAGAACTAACACTGCAGGTGATTGGGTCAAGTTAGGAACAGGATTACCTAATGTAGCTGTAAACGATTTAGAGATACGTTATGATACTGAAAAATTAAGAGCAGCTACTTATGGTAGAGGAATGTGGGAAATTCCTATTGATGCTGGTTCTTTAAGTGTAGTAGATAATCAATTACCTGATAATTCAGTAAGTTTATACCCAAACCCTACGGTAAATAAAAACTTTAATATTCAATTAAATAATTTAGAAGGAGAAAGTGGTATCTTGATTTATAACATAATTGGTAGTGTAGTAAAAGACTTCACTAGTTCAGACAACTCAATATCAGTTGATTTAAATGATTTTTCAGGTGGAACTTATATTGTTAAAATCACAAATAATAATAAAAGTATTACAAAACTATTACTTGTGAAGTAAAATATTTATGAAGCGATTGAGAAATTCTCAATCGCTTTTTTTGTTAATGGTTATGAAAAATTTAATTTTATTGTTTTCTGTTTTTTCTGGTTGTTATTTACCAATAACTTTAATTTCTAAAACTAAAAAATAGTATATTCTGGTATACTAATAATGAAACCTTATGTAAATTCGACTTAAGATGCGAAAATTAACTAATTAGTTATAAATAATTTACATATAATTTTGAACAGTATGAACATATATAGTTTATTGCTAGCTTCTTACCTACTTACCAAAGTAATAAATCATACACAAAGACGTTAGCGAAATTCACAAAAGACTACTTATCTAAAATAGCTTTGATATTCGGTTTAAAGTAATTGGGGCCTTTTAAAACTTTACCATCTTCTCTGTAAATAGGTTTGCCATCTTCACCTAATTTACTCATGTTAGAATGCTGTATTTCATTAAAAACTTCCTCTATTTTATCTTGCATTCCGTGTTCTATAATAGTACCACACAAAATATATAACATATCTCCTAAAGCATCTGCAACCTCAACCAAATCGTTGTTTTTTGCAGCTTCTAAATATTCTTCATTTTCTTCTTTCATCAACTCAAATCGTAATTGTTTTCTTTCATCAGAAATATTTACAGTTGGTGTATCTTGTATATTTAATTTAAATGCACTGTGAAAAGCATGAACTGCTGCTATTTTATTTTTCATTATTGTAGTTTATTTTTTATTTTAAGTCGCCTTTTTTAATAACCAAGCTGGAACAATTTTTAAAACCCAAGCCACTAATCTCCATCTTTTAGAAATATAAGCAACTCTTTTCTTCTTTTTTATAGCTGTGTAAATTTGTTTGGTCGCTTTTTTTAAAGGCACTAACCAAAAAATTCCATCACCTAAAGCCATGTCTGTATCTACAAATCCTGGTCTAATTTCTGTGATAAAAACTTTTTTAGATTTTATAGATTTTGTTTTGATATACAAACTCTCTAAATAGGCTTTTTGATAAGCTTTAGATGCAAAATATACTGGTGCAGAACGATTTCCTCTAATAGATGCTATCGAAGAAATACCTACCAAATGCCCAAATTGTTGTTTTTTAAACAAATTATATGCTAATGTATATAGTTTTGTAACACCTAAAACATTGGTATTAATGCTTTGTTGTTCTTTTTCCCATTCAAATTTAGGATTGATAAACGCGACTCCAGAAGATTGCACTACTAAATCTATGGTTTTAAACTCTGCTACAATTTCATTAAACACTTTTTCTACCTCTACTACTTCCTGAATATCGTTTTGTTTGATTAAAATCTTACTTGGGTGTTCTTTTTTGATTGCTTGTAGATGCTCTAATCTTCTACCTGTAATTGCTACATGATAACCATCTTTTATTAAAAAATTGACTAAAGATTTACCAATACCAGAAGTTGCTCCAAAAATAATTGCGTTTTGCATTATTAAAAATTACTTATTTATAGGTATATATTTTAAAGTTACTCATTCCTATTTTTGAGTTTGTAATTCTAAAGATAATACTATGAACTCTAAATTAAACGTGTTCTTTAATGTTTTTTTTCTATTTCTTTTTTCTTCTTGTTGCTTTTTAGGAATAAGTAAGGATTGTGATGATGAAGATGACATAGAGAATTTAAAACAATCAAAAATACAAATTAAGGACTTAAAAACGTTAACTAGCGAAAGTAAAATAGAAGTATTTTTTAAATTGACAGATGAAAATAATGAAGGCATAGCATCTAAAACTGACAAAGACTTTAATTTATATGAAAGGGCTTTAAAAAGCAATGAAGATGAAAACTTAATAGACCCTCTTGAAGCACCAAGATACATTGTTCCAAATCCAGAAAATTTTAGCTATGCTACCATGATTGTAATGGATTTAAGTGGAAGTGTAATTGATGAAATTGAAAAAATTAAAGAAGCAGCAAAAACTTATGTAGAAAATTTGCATCAAGGAATAAACAGTGGGAATTTGGAAATTTCTATTCAATATTTTGATGGAAGAGAAAAACTGCAAGAATTAATAAATTTTTCCAACTCAAAAGCAAACATATTAGCAGCTATAGATAACATGGATAAAGCTTTACAAAAAGATATATCTACAAATTTGTATGGAGCAATTTTTCAAAGTTGTAATTTATTCCAAGTAAAAGTTCAAAATTTAAAATCAAATCCTAACACTACAATATGGGGTGCATCTATGGTTGTATTTTCTGATGGAAAAAATGAAGTTTTTAGTAAAAATAAATCAGAAATGAATATAAAAATTAATTCCATTAAGAATGATGTAGAATTTTACGTAGTAGGAGCTGGTATAGATATCAATAAAAATGTTTTAGTAGATATTGGTAGAAATGGACAATTTTATATTAATAATTATTCTCAGCTAAACTTAGCTTTAGGTAATATTCTAGATAAAATAAAAAAGGAAGCAAACAGTAATTATGCATTAGAGATTTGCACGGCTAAAAGAAAAACTAAAGTTAATTTTAGATTGGAACTAAAAGGATCTAAAACAAATCAAATAGGAACTTCTTTATATGACACTTCAAATTTTACAGGCTTAAATTGTAGTTTAAGTAATTAAATTATTTTAAATTTGTTCTATTAATTTTTTTGATTTGTTTTTAAACACTTTTTTTACAACAGGTAGAATTATTTTTATCATTTTCTTTGTCATTGCTTTTGTTGCTTTAATGGTTTACAGCTATAGAAAAGACATTAAAAACCACGAGCGTTATTATAAAGGTGCAGGAAAAAAAGTAATTCTTTACGGAAGTTTAATTATTGCCGTTTTTGTTGCTATTCGATTTCTTTTTGGCAATTAACTAGTTTACGGCTTAATGGCAAAAAATGGTTGGTAAAAACCTCTGAATCCCTTTGTAATACTGATTAAATTAAAAGTTTATTGA